>JBBWZK010000099.1:0-8811 GCA_039648975.1 Blastocatellia bacterium | reverse complement strand
CTCCATCTCTTTCCCTCGCCGCGTCGCCGCGTCGCCGTGTCGCCGCGTCTCTCTTTCACCGCGTCGCCGCGTCGCTCTGAACTTCCTGCGCGCCATCCGCCACCGCGCAGATGTAGATTTGCGGCGGACGGTTGGTCGCCTGCTCGTAGCCTTTGGCCAGTGCTTCGCTGAATGCGGCGACGGCGGTGGCATCGACCAGATTTACCGTGCAGCCGCCGAAGCCGCCGCCCGTCATGCGCGCGCCATAACAACCCGGCAGCTTCGCGGCAATCTCGACCATCACATCGAGTTCTTCGCAACTCACTTCATAATCATCACGCAGGCTGAGATGCGACTGGCGCATCAGCTGGCCGAAGGCGGCGAGGTCGCCGCTTGCCAGCGCTTCAGCAGCGCGCAAGACGCGCTCGTTTTCGCTGACCACGTGACGCGCACGCTTGTAGACCGTCTCCGGCAGGTCGTCGCGATAGCGTTCGACATCCGCCGGCGTCACGTCGCGCAGGGCGCGCACCTTGGCGATACGACGCGCCAGCAAGCGTGCAGCGGTTTCGCATTCAGCGCGGCGCGCGTTGTATTCGCCGGAGGCTATCGAATGCTTGACCATCGTATTGGCGATGACCAGGCGAACGCTCTCAGGCAACGGCAACAGGCGGAAATCGAGCGAGCGGCAATCCAGCATCAACGCATGATTGGCGCGTCCGTTGGCCGAGATGAACTGATCCATGATGCCGACGCGCGCGCCGACGTATTCGTTTTCAGCGCGCTGGCAGAGCTTCGCAAGCGGCACGCCATCCATTGTAGCGTCGATTATACTGAGCAACGCCAGCGCCGTCGCCACTTCGACCGCCGCCGATGAACTGAGGCCTGCGCCGACCGGCAGATTGCTGGCAATCAGCAGATTCGCGCCGCGCAGCTTGAAACCGGCTTGCATTAACTCGACGGCGACGCCGCGCACATAATCGCTCCAGTGGCCCGTGCCATGCGGCGCATAGCGGTCAAGATTGAGCTCAGTCACTTCATCGAAGCCTTCCGAGAGGATGGTGAGCAGGCGGTCGTCGCGCGGCGCAATGGCGACATAGGTGGACAGGTCAATTGCCGCCGGCATGACAAAGCCATCGTTATAATCGGTATGCTCGCCAATGAGGTTGACGCGACCCGGCGCGCGAAACACGCGCGGCTGGTCGCCGAACGCGATCTGGAACTTCTGCGATAATTCTGCCGGATAGTCCATGGCGCTATGATACGCCGATGGAGGCCAATGGGGGAAATGATGAATGATGAACGATGAATTAAAGGAACAGGACTGCGAATCACCATAGCTCCTGTTTCCGCCGTTCATCATTCTGTATTCGTCATTTCTCTGAGGGTATCTCGGCTCGCAAGTGATTTTGCGGGAAAAGCAACGACAGAACGATTGACCCGGCGATGACGCCGCTGATCACGCCAAGCGAGATGGCAATGGGAAACTTGCCGTCAAACAGCCCGTTCAGCCAGACCATTTTCAAGCCGACGAAGATGAGCACCACCGCAAGCCCGTATTTGAGCAGATGAAACTTATCGACCGCCCCCGCCAGCAGGAAGTACATCGCCCGCAGGCCGAGGATGGCGAAGATATTCGATGTGAAGACAATCAACGGCTCGCTGGTGAGCGCAAAGATGGCCGGCACGGAATCTATCGCAAAGATGATGTCGCTCATCTCAAGGAACAGCAGCGCGACAAACAGCGGCGTCGCGTATAAGACACCGCGCACGCGCAGAAAAAAGCGCTGACCATGTAGTTCCTGGGTCGTCGGCACAAGCTTGCGAAACAGGCGGATGAGCAGGTTGCGATCAGGCTGGACTTCTTTTTCGGAAGCGAACATCATCCTGACGCCGGTGATGATCAGAAAGGCTCCGAAGACGAGAATCACCCAGTGATACTGCATCAGCACAGAGCCTATGCTGATGAAGATCGCTCTGAAGATGAGCGCGCCGAGGATGCCGTAAAAGAGAATCCTGTGCTGGTATTTCGCCGGCACGGCAAAATAACCGAATATAACGACGAATACAAAAATATTATCTACCGAGAGCGACTTCTCAACCACGTAGCCTGTAAGAAACTCCAGGCCGACTTGCTGGGCCGCCGCCTGCGGATCAAATCCGGGAATCGCCAGGAGCCTGGCGTCTTGCGGGAATTTCCATAAGGCATACTGGTAAAGCAAGAGGGCAAAGCCGAGCGACAGGATAACCCAGACGATGCTCCAGATGGTTGCCTCGCGAAACGAGACGGCGTGCGCTTTTTTGTGAAAGACGCCCAGGTCGACGACCAGTAGCAGCACGACAAGGCCGGTGAAGGCCAGATAGAGCCACCAGTATTCGGCAAACGTGAAAAGGCTTACGTTCATCGGTTATTACTCCAGCGGTTCTTGTGATGAGGGAGATTGGCCACGGTTGCGCCAGCGATCAAGACGCGCCATCACAGGGCGCAGCAAAGGATGGTCGCGGCCCATCGCCGCTACGCCGGCCAGCAACAACGGAATGCCGGGGATGATCGGCAGCACGAGGCCGATCAGTCCTATGGTAATCAACATCACGCCGGCGATGGTTCGCAAGATGACTATCATTGTGCCTCCCTCTTTCGACCAAAAAGAAAAGACCTTTCGCAGCATTTGCTGCGAAAGGTCTTGATCCTTGGGCTTATCAGCCCTCACCGGTGGACCGGATTGCCGGGTTAAGGCAATCGTGTTGACGATCTCACCGGACTCTTAAGGAGCGATCTACTCCCCTTTTGCATTTAACAATAACAAACACAGTCTACCCGGACGACGGGCATATCGTCAATTCACGAGGCTGACACGCACAGGGCAAGCACTGCTACATCATTGAAGACGTTGAGCCAATCCCTAAAATCCGGGTTGCTCACTTGCTGGTTTCCGTTGCCGATTCCAGGGTTCGCGGCTCCAATGGCAGATTGGCTTCCTGCCATGCCTTCCAGCCGCCAATCAGAGCGCGTGCTCTGGTCCATCCCGCTTGTCTGAGTTCCTGCGCCACACGGGCGCTTGTCGCTTCGTTCGGTCAAGCACAGTAGGTGATGACCCACGCATCCTTTTTCAGACCCAGTTCCCTGGCGCGTTCGGCCACATGGTCGGGCGGCATTCGCACAGCCCCCTTCGCCTGTGTGTCGTGCCCTTCGAGGCTGCGCTCTGTGCGTACGTCGAGAAGCGTGACCGGCTCTTGCGCTTGCCACAGGCGGCGTAGCTCATCAAGCGTGATATTTTGCGGGCTGATTTGCACGCCATCATCCTTTGTACCGTGCGCGCGAGTCCTTATAGAGTTGATTGAGCCGGCAACCTCCTGACCATCAGAGGCAGTCGGCGAAGCGCCGCGCGAAACCGGCGCGACCGGATGCTCATCGCGTGAACCTGCCTCAGCCATCTGGTCATCTTCTTCCAGGCGTGATTGGCGAGCGACATCATGGCCGGTCATCTCGGCGCTCTCTCTGAGCGCCTTCTTGCGCGCCGCTTGCGCCAGCAGCATAGGCGAACCGCCGTGCAGCACGACCGATACCAGCACCACCAGCGAGCAGGTCGCGAACAGTTGCTCGCTGCCCGCCTGCCCGGCAAAGACCGGCAACAACACCAGCAGCAGCGAACTGAGTCCGCGCGGCCCGAACCACGCAATCAGCAGGCGTCCGCGCATGTCTACGCCTGAGCCGATCAACGACAGCAGATAGACCGGCGTTCTGATCAACACGGCGATGGCTGTAAATAGCAGCGTCGCGCCGTTGATGACGCTGAATCCTGTCCAGATCACAGAACTTCCCAGCAGCACGAAGGTAAACAACAGCAACATCTCAGCGGTCACACCGCCGTATTCGATGAAGCAATCACACAGTTCCACATCCAGGGCGGCTATCGTCATGCCGGCGGCGAAGGCGGCGAGGAAGCCGCTGCCATGCACCGCTTCGGCGGCGGCAAAGGCAGTGAAAGCGATGCCAAGCGAGTAAAGTGATTCGTAGTCGCGCCGCACCCCTAGGCGTTTTCTGATCAAATCCAGAGCCGCCACGCCGAGCAGCCCGATGAGGATTCCTGCGCCCGGCCCAAGAATGAACAGACTGAGTCCGAGTTTGGCAAAGCCACTGCCGTTGATTGAAGCGCCTTGATCCAGAAACACCATCGCCACAAGCACCACCGGCAACAACACGACATCGTTGAGGCCGCTCTCAAGTTGCAGCCCGTGGCGCGCGTCTGCGGGAATGTCGCGGCGGCGCAACAGACCACGCAGCAGCACAGGGTCGCTTGAAGCGAGCGCCGCGCCGAGAATCGCCGCCGCCGCTAACGGAAGTCCCAGCACCCACCATGCGGCGAGCGCAATCAGGGCGGCGGTAAGCAGTGTGCCTGGCCCAAGTAAACGGAATGCCAGTGCGCTGCGGCGCTTCATCTCGTTAATGTTGAGCGAGACGGCATCTGTAAAAAGCACGAGCGCCAGACTCAAGGTCGCGACGACGCGCAAGGTTGTGGAGTCGAGCGAGATGTTGAGCAGGCGCAAGCCGAAAGGGCCGAGCGCCACGCCGAGTCCCAGGAACACGGCGACCTGCGGCAGCCCGCTACGCTCGATCAATCCCGACAGCAGGGCGGATATGATAATCACCACGCCGATGATGGCGAGCGCCGCGACAAACGCTTCGGCGCTAAAGTCATTCATCCCCTTGGCTCCCTTCTCTGGTCAAATCAGGACTATTTCAGTTTAGGCAGGCTGGTAGCATAAAGCCATTTTTTCTATTCGGCAGTCATTGGGTAGCAAGCAGCAGGCAGTAGGCAGGAAAGCGTTCGCAGTCCCGTTAGGGACGCAATGTTTATAGCTCTAAGCTTAGAATAGAACTGAAGCCCCGTCGGGGCGCAATGTCAACATCACGCTCCTAACGGAGCTTGAATGATTAACGATCTCTTTGACTATAAACATTGCGCTCCTAACGGAGCTACCTCATGCGCGTAGCCGTCACATCTGGCTTACGACAAAGGATGGCGATGATGCAATGCCGTTCAACTTATGGCGTTGCGAAGGTCATGGGCTGCGCGGCAACCTGTCCCTTGCCCTCCTGTACCGTGATCATCTGATTGGCGGCGATGTCTGTGAGCGTGTCGACGCGCCCGCTCGGCCACACAATTTCAATGCTCGCCACTTTGTCGGACTTCGCCAGTCCGAAGGTCAGCGGCAATTCGCTCTGCGAGCAATAGCTCGACCCTGTCTTCACGACGCCCCAGAGCTTGCGCTGGTCGGCAAGCTTCAATGTCACTTTCGCGCCGATGCCGTCGTGGTTCGACGTGCTGCCGATGGTCTTGATGCGCAGCAGATTGTTTTGATTGCCGCCGTCGTTGCGCAGCAAGCGCGCCGGGCCGTTGTTGGACATGATCAACAGGTCGAGATCGCCGTCATTGTCGAAATCGCCATAAGCTGCGCCGCGCGCCACCATGGCCTGCTGCAACGCCCGCCCGACTTTATCCGCAACTTCCTCGAATTTCTTTTTGCCAAGATTGCGGAACAGGTGCGGCGGCTCGGCATACTTGACCTTCGGCTGCACGGTGCTGATGTCGTCCGACACATGGCCGTTGGCCGCGAAAATATCCGGCAGGCCGTCGAGGTCGTAATCAAAGAAGAAGCAGGAAAACGAGAGCGTCAAGAGCGATGACTGGCCGATGGCTGAAGTCGGCGCTTCGTCGATGAACAGCCCGGTGCCTTCGTTGTGATAGAGCGCCATCATCTCGTTTGAGAAGTTGCCGATGATCAGGCTCTGGTGGCCCGAACCATCGTAATCCGCCGCGTCCACGCCCATGCCTGCACGCGCTTTGCCTTCTTCGCTGAAGGCGACGCCTGCTGTCATGGCATTGTCGGTAAACGTGCCATTGCCGTTGTTATGGTAGAGCTTGTTTGGCTGTGTATCGTTGGCTACAAAAAGGTCAGTCCAGCCGTCGTTGTCGTAATCAAGCAAAGCGACGCCGAGCGATTTCGCGGTCGGGTCTTTCAAGCCGGCGCGCTCGGTGACGTCTTCAAACGTGCCGTCGCCGCGATTGTGATAGAGTTTGGCGCTCTGGCCCTTGTAGCTTTCCGGCGTGCAATAGGATTTGTTCTTGCCGTCGAGCGTGCAGAACAAGTCTTTATCAATTGACCACTCGACGTAGTTGCAAACAAACAGATCGAGCTTGCCGTCTTTGTCGTAATCGAACCACGCGGCGCTCGTCGAAAAGCCATTATCGCCGACGCTGGCTTTGGCGGTCACGTCAACGAACTTGCCGTTGCCTGTATTGCGAAACAGATGATTGCCGCCCAGGCAGGTGATGTAGATGTCCGGGTTGCCATCGTTGTCGTAATCGGCGGCGGCGCAGCCCAGCCCGTACATCTCGACGGCGAGACCCGCCTCTTTGGTGACGTCGGTGAAAGTGCCGTTCCTGTTGTTGTGATAAAGCGCCGGAAACGACTTCGCGCCTTTGTGGTCGGGCCAGTTCGTCGAGTTGACGAGCAGGATGTCCTGCCAGCCGTCACTGTCATAGTCGAGAAAAGCGCAGCCCGCGCCAACCGTTTCCGGCAGGTAATGTTTACCATACGCGCCGCTGTTGTGCTTGAAGCGTATGCCGGCCTTGTCGGTCACATCGCTGAATTGAATCGGCCCGCTGTAGCGCGGCGCTTCCTGTGGCGCGGGCGCGGGCGTTTGCACGATGGCTTGCTCGCCGGCGGCTTGCTCGGCAGCGGCTTTCTTTTCCTGGCTGGTGACTGCCGTCTCATCGGCAGACGGCGTCTGCACGCAGCCCGCCAGCGGCAGCGTGAATAACATGAGAATGAGAACGGAGACAATGAATCTTTTCTGCATCACAATCACCTTCATATTAAGACTTCGATAAAACGCCAAGCTTACTTCGTCTGGGCGCTCACGCGACCCTTGCGTTTGCGCGTCTGTGCCGTGTAGTCCGGCTGGCTTGCCTTCGGCGATGAACCGACGAGCGGCCCCGAGACGTGCTCGTGAATCTGCTGGCGCTCGTTGTTGTCCGCCGGGTGCAGTTGGCGATATGGGCCGGTGATGGCTTGCGCGGCTTCGTCGGCTTTGAAGCGTTTGTAAAGCGTCTGCTCGCGCCCGGCCATCTCCGCATTGCCCAATCCCTGATAGCAGAGCATCAGGTTGTAATGCGCCTGCAAGTCTTCGGGGTCAATCTTCAATACCTTGTCGAACTCGGCGATGGCATCGTTGTATTGCCGCTTCAAAAACAGGATGCGCCCGATCTGATTGACCACGACGCGGTCGCGCGGATACTGTGCCGCCGCCGTGCGCAGGTGCTCCAGGGCTTCGTCGTAGCGGCCAGAACTGCGTATCGCCATCGCCAGAAAGAAATGCGTTTTGGCGAGCTGGGAATTGACTTCGAGGGCTTTGTTGAGCACCTCCTCAGCCGCCTGCATATTGCCTTCCTGTATGCGCCCGCGCGCGATGTTCACCCAGCCGTCGGCGTATTCCGGCTCCATCTCTGTGACGCGCGTGAACGCCGCTTCCGCGCCCTTCAAATCGCCCTGCAACAACAAGCCGATGCCGTAATCGTTCCAGCGTTCGCGCACTGACTTATCGAGATAAGGCTTCACTTCGGGCAGCTTTGCGTTTTTGGCAATGACGCGCAAGGACGCCTCTGCTGAGGCCATCACGGTGATGGGAATATCGGGAATGGCTTTCATGTTGCCCGATACCTTCGAGGTGTCACCGGTGAAGACCCATTGGCCGTCGTCATAGCTTTTCGACAAGGCAAACTCTTTTTGATTCGGATCGCGCATGCCGCCGAAGGCCCATTGCGTGTTCCACCAACTGAACTTACGATAGTTGACCTTGGCCTTCAAGGTGATCTTATCGCCGCAGTTTTCGGGGATGTTGAGCCGGTAATGAATCGTGTCCGCCGCGCCGGGCGGGATCATTCTCACATAAGCCACCGAGCGTGTCATCCACGCATTGCGCTTGTTGATGCGGTTGCCGTGCTCGTCGAGTTGCAGGCTGCGGTAGAAATGCGCGCCTTCTTCGACAGGCCCTTTGTCGCCGTTTTCCAAATAGCCGCTGTGGAAAATCGCCTGCCCCTTATCGTCAACCGCTTCGAGTTCAACCCAGACGTCGAAGGCGTCAACCGTGCCGCCGGGAAAGAAATGCCCGACCTTGCGCGTGCGGACAACCAGGTCGAGGCGCACAGATTCGCCGCGTTTGACGACCGCGTCGACTTTATCGAGCGGTGCGATGACTTCGACCGGCTGCGAGATGAATGACTGCTGCGCGCCGAAGTTCATGCTCTCTTCGCCGACCGCGAACGTGCTGGACAGTTGCGGCTCTTCCGGGGCGGCGTTCTTTTTGATCTCTTTGAGCGCGTTCGCGGCAGTGCGCGACATGCCGAAAATATCTACCGAAATCTGCCCGTCGCGCAGGAAGTCTTGCACCACTTTCAACTGCTCTTCGTCGCCATTGACATAAGGCAAAGCGGTGTTCGCAGCCGGGAAGCGATGCGAATGCACTTTGCCGTCACGCGATGCCGGATCGTCTGCGGCAATCAAAGGCATGTGGCAATCAGCGCACTTGCTCGGCTTCGCCGGATAATAAAATGAGCGCGCCCCCTCGCCCGAAACGCCCGACGCCTGCCAGTTGTCATAATCGTTGAAGCCGCGAAACCAGCGATAGCTGTTCACAGGGATGTCGAGATGCACCTTGTGGCACGACGAGCAGAACTCCGGCGTCTGCTCGGTGTGAAAACTTTTCAGGAAGGTCTGCTTGTGCGGCTCCGGGTCGAGCTTGAGGAACTTGTCGTGCGCCCACTGCAACCA
>JBBWZK010000091.1:0-3315 GCA_039648975.1 Blastocatellia bacterium | reverse complement strand
CCGCCCCCGCACTCCAAAATTCTCTTAACTTCATGCCGTTGCCCTGAAACGGTTAAAGGGAATCAGGCCCCGCGATGCACGGCGATTGATCGCGGTGTTAATGAGAAGGCATTGCGAATTGTCTTTTCCTCTCCTAACTGAGCGGTTACCCCTGCGCAATAGTTATTATTGACTTGCCTCCGGCATAGAACTAAACTGGCCCTGTTGTTACGCAATGTCCCTTCGAGTATTGCGCCATGAACCAGCCCCGTAGCGAGATCGCGCATGAAATTCTTTGCCTTCCTGATGCTCGTTTGCGCACCAGGACTGATCGCCGACACGGCGCGCGCTCAGGAAGCGCGCCTCACGATGAACGCGGACGCCGTCGGTGTAGCGCCGCCTGAAGCGCGCACGCCGACACTCGTCTTAGTCAACGAAACGGTTAAGCCAACGCTCGACAGCAAAGCCGGCGCGGCGCAGAAGCCGCAAGTTGCAAAAGGCGCAGCCGCCAAAACCACCACACCGGCAACGCCGGCCATGGTGGTGACGCAGCCTATTGTCATGCAGTCCGGCGCGATCCCTGAGCAAACCGTCGAGCATGTCATCGAGACGACAGGCAACCCCAAGTACGATGAATATATCAAGCAAGCGGCGGCGCACAATGGCATCGATCCGAATCTGATCGTCTCTGTGATGCGGCATGAATCGGGTTTCAACTCGCGGGCGCTGTCGTACAAAGGCGCGACCGGACTGATGCAATTGATGCCCGGTACGGCGCGGCGTTTCGGCGTCACGAACATTTACGACCCGCAGCAGAATATCGAAGGCGGCGCGCGTTATTTGCGATTCCTGCTCGACCAGTTCAACGGCGACATCAGTCTGGTGCTGGCGGGCTACAACGCAGGCGAAAATGCGGTGGTCAATTCCGGCTATCGCGTGCCGCGTTATCGCGAGACGCAAGCGTATGTGAAAAATATCTCGGCGCGCTACGAGCGCGTGAAAAACAAGTCCGTGCGCACGAAAGCAGCGACCGCAGGCCCGGTCGCGCCGGATGCCGAAACCTTCGCCGGCGGGCGGCTGTCGAATAACTACTAGGAAGCAGGTGGCAGGACGCAGGAAGCAGTTATTCGATATTGAAACATTCCGTCGCCTCTCCGTTATGAGCACTGAGTTACTCACTGCTTCCTGCCACCTGCTTCCTGCCTACTGACCCGTGCAGGGAAGACAAATTCTTCTTGACTTAAAACCCGTCCCCTACTACAACCTCCGCAGTGGGACAACGTCGTATGTTTAGGCGAGGACGAAACAAGTTGATCGCGGATGCGCTGATCTGCGCGGTCGTCTTCTGCCTGACGGTGCGGCCCATCCTCAACGCCGCGAATCCCGAAAGCCATGCGCGCAAAACCGGCTCGCTCGCCGAGAGCCTCTTCGAGTACGCCAGGCAATTGAGCCGCGCCCTGCACGAGCGCCCGCTCGAAGAGCGCAGCCTCGGTGATTATCGCCGCGCGCTCGACGCTTACACGCAGGTCATTCGCTTGAATGCGGACAATTTCTATTCCGCCGACAACCTCGCCGAGCGCGCCGAGTTGCAGCGCGAAATGGCCGATGTCACCGGCAACGCGGCGCTCTACCAGCAAGCCATTGAAACCTATTTGCGGATTATCAACGAGCAGCCGCACAGCGCCTTTGTCGGCGAAGCGCTCGTGAACATCGCCCAGGTTTATGAAGAGAACCTGCAAGACCTCGACGGCGCGGCGGGCGCGTATCGAGAGTTGATTCGTTACTTTCCCGATTCCATACTGGCGCGCGAAGCCCGCGCCGTGCTGGCGCGCTTCGAGGCGCAACTGGCGCACCGCCCGGTCGATGTGATGGTTGCTACAGAACGCCACGGCGACGGCGCGGATGAGATGACCGGGCCGCCGCGACTCGTGAATGTCCGCAGCTTCAGTGGCCCGGATTACACGCGCGTCGTCATTGATCTGTCGAACGAAGTGCGCTACGCCGAACAGCGCGCCGGTAATCATTTGACTCTTCGATTGACGAACGCGCTGGTTGCCTCGTCTTTGATGGGCAGACGATTCATCGTCGGCGAATCGTCTCTGTTGAAGCGCATCACGGTTGCCGAGAGCGGCGCGGCAAATGTGACCTCGTCTACGAAGGAGATGGCCGGGGCGACGGTTCAGGTTGATATTGAAGTCGGCTCGCTGGCGGATTACTCGGCGTTTCGGCTGTCGCAACCCGACCGCATCGTCGTTGACCTGCACGCGGCAGGGGCGCTGGCGAAAGCGGGCGCGCGCGACATCGAACGCGATGTCGATGCGGCGCGGCATGCGGCAACCGCGAGCGAAAGAAATATAACCGAAACCACAGCGGCGAAAGCCGGCGCACGCGACGCGGAAGTGGCTCGGCGGCGCATGAACACGGCTGACCGCAATGCCATTTTTAGCCTGCCGGAAATCAACGAGCCGATTCTGCCGATGAGTTCGTCTGAGGCCGGCAAAGCAACCGAAGCGCAGGCGGCGGCGCAGGAGTTGGGCGCAAAAGTTGATGAGAAGCAGAGCGAAACGCCCATCAAGCGCATCGTCATCGATCCAGGTCACGGCGGCCACGATACCGGCACGATCAGTCCCAGCGGCATGCGCGAAAAAGACCTGGTGCTTGATGTCGCGTACAAGCTGCGGGCCTATATCAAGCGCAAGTATACGGATGTCGAAGTGATTCTGACGCGCGATAGTGATCGCTTCGTCGCCCTTGAAGAGCGCACGGCGATTGCGAATTCGCGCCGCGCCGATCTGTTCATCTCGATTCACGCCAACGCCAGCCCGTCGCGCGGCGCATCGGGCGTCGAGACTTACTTTCTCAGCCCTGATCGCGCGCCGCAGGAAGACACGGACACCGCCGCGCGCGAAAACGCCCGCGTCGCGGCTGAGAAACCGGCAGACAAAACGCAGCCCATCGTTGCCAGCGTCACCGTCGGCAACCGCGTCGCCGAATCGCGCGAACTGGCGCGCTACATTCAATCGGGACTGGTGCGCGGCATCGGCGCGGCGTCGCCGCGCACGGCAGCCAATCGCGGCGTCAAGCACGCGGCGTTTGTTGTGTTGTTAGGCGCTAGCATGCCGAGCGTGCTGGCGGAAGTCTCTTTCCTGTCGAATCCCAAAGACGACGCTTTGTTACAAACCTCACCCTTCCGCGACCGCATCGCCGCCTCGCTCTTTGCCGGATTGAACGCCTATTTGAAACGCAATCGCCCGGCTGAAAAGAAATGACGCGGCGACGCGGCGACACGGTGACGCGGCGAGGGAGACACACGGAGATCAACGTTCTGCTTAACCG
>JBBWZK010000311.1:0-5766 GCA_039648975.1 Blastocatellia bacterium | reverse complement strand
AAGAAAAAGACCGACCAGCCGCGCGCCGCCGCTTGCGCCACTAATCGCTCAAATAAATCAATGCCGGTGACACGCTCTTTTAATCGCTTGCCGAGCAAGCGCGCCGCCCACACCACAGACATGCCGTCCGCCGTCACCAGCGCCGCGCGCCGGAGCGCATCGTCCAATTTGGCATCACGACTGGCGGCGACCGCTTTTGCGGCATTGATTACACAAAGATAATGCGGCCCGCCGGCTTCCATCATTCGCGCAATCGCGGCGACGGTCTCCTCTTCGCTCAGATTATCTACGTCGATCCCCGCCACGTTGACGCGCGATCTGCTCACCTCGGCTCCTCTTCGGCGTCGTCTTCGATGTTGATGCGTTCGCGGATCAGGTAGGTCGGCTTGTTCTGCGATTCGTGATAAGTGCGGACGATCATCTCGGCAAGTAATCCCATGAAGATGAACTGCGCGCCCATCGCGAACATGATCATGGCCAGCGTCGCCAGCGGCATGCGGTTCAAATGAACGTTTTCGACGAAGCGAAAATAGAGCGCGAAAATTAATGAGATAAAACTCACAACTAAACAAAGCGCCCCGGCCCAGCCGAACAGGTAGAGCGGCTTCGTCATATAACTCGACATGAACTTGATGGTGATCAGATCGAACAACACCTTGCCGGTGCGCGACAGGCCGTACTTTGACTGGCCGGCCTGTCGCGCATGATGCGTGACCGGAATCTCAGCGACGCGCGCGCCGGCCCACGCGGCATAGATCGGAATGAAGCGATGCATCTCGCCGTAGAGCTTCACATCCGTAAGCGCGTCGCGGCGATAAGCCTTCAGCGAACAGCCATAATCGTGCAAGGTGATGCCGGCGATGCGCGAGACCAGGCGATTGGCCAGCATTGACGGCAAACGCCGTGTCAGCCAATGGTCTTTGCGGTCTTTGCGCCAGCCCGATACCAGGTCATAACCTTCGTCGAGCTTGGCTAGCAGATGCCGTATATCCGCCGGATCGTTTTGCAAGTCGGCATCCATCGGAATCAAAATATCGCCGCGCGCGTGGTCAATGCCAGCGCTCATCGCCGCCGTCTGGCCATAGTTGCGGCGAAAGGCGATCACACGCACCCGGTCGTCAAGCAAGGCAAGCTCGCGCAGCCGCGCCAGACTCGCATCGGTCGAGCCATCGTCAATGTAAAGGATTTCGTAACTGCGGCCCAACTGTGCAAGCGCTTCACTGAGTTTCTCGTGCAGCGGCGGCAGGTTCTCTTCTTCGTTATAGACCGGCAGAAAGATTGACAATTCCGGCTTCGTGCCGTCAATTTCGCGGACCGGTTTTAGGCGATATTCCTTCATGACTTGCCAGCGATTGCAGCGAGCAATCTGCAAGCAAGGATACTAGACTGGCAGGTGGCGATAGGCAAGGATGCGCGCGGGGCGCAAGAGGAATTGCGCGCCATCGGCGGTGCGCAACACCTCGACACCCCGCGCGTTTACGCGTTCGGGCTAGTAAGCGAACACGCGAATTGAGCAGAAAACCATTATCCTTTGTTGCTCGCCGCGTCCGAGCGTTGCGACAGTTCTTTGGTCCTCTGGTTGCGCGTCGTGCGGATGCGGGCATTGAGCGCGAACAGATCGCGCACTTCCTCTTCGAGCGATTGCTCGCAATAATGTTTCTTCATCAACGTCTCTTGATGGGTTAAGGCGCGCTCAATGGTCGTCGTAAGCTGTGAAACATGAATGGGCTTCACCAGATAATCGAACGCGCCGGCGCGCATCGCTTCGATGGCGTAGCTGATATCGGTCATGGCAGACATCATGATAACTACCGTGTTCGGGTGGTTTTCATAAATTCGCTGGCACAGCGAAAGGCCCGTCGTTCCAGGCATGTTGATGTCTGTGATGACGAGATGAAAGAACGTTGCGTCGAGCAGCTTCAAGGCTTCTTCAACGTTTTTGGCAGTGGAGCAATAGTGCTGTGTCGAGAGCGTGATTTCCAAAAGCTGACACAGCATGGTGGTGATGTCGGCATCGTCGTCGACGACGAGAATACATATCTCTTTGTTATTCACATCCCAATCCTCGTGGAAGCAATCTGGAACTACAGGGGAGGGCTTCAACCGATGCAGCAGCGCGCGCCGCGTCTTAGCGCGTTCGCCACAATGAACAGCAATACTCATTCCTCGTGCTGAACTTTGTCTATGACAGCGAAATATAGACGTATGGGACAAATCAGGGTATTCCCTGAGACGTTTTTTCTCATCGCCCCTGAAGCCATCAATAGCGGAAAGTAAAAAGCGAACAGTAAAAAATACTCGGAGGCGTAAAAAATACCCGGCGCGTCCGCTGCTTGCGCTTTCCGTTTTACTTCAGTGAGGGAATTGATTCGCCGCCCTTGAACCAGGCGACGAATCGTTCGATGCCCGCTTCAATCTTCGTTTGTGGATGGTAGCCGAGCAAGCGGCGGGCTTTTTCGATATCGGCAAACGTGACAGGCACATCGCCCGGCTGCGCCGGCTGATGATCGATTCTGGCGCGCTTGCCTATTGCCTGTTCGAGCAATTCGACGAGCCGCCGCAATTCGATGGTTGCCGATTCGCCGAGATTGATGATCTCGTAATCGCTCGCTTCATAGCACAGCGCCGCGACGACGCCGGCGATGATGTCGTCAATGTAAGTATAATCGCGTCGGGTGCGCCCATCGCCGAATAGCGGAATCGCCCGGCCCGCATCGATCAATCGCGCGAATTTGTAGATCGCCAGATCGGGCCGTTGCCGCGCGCCGTAAACCGTGAAGAAGCGCAGGCAAACCGCGCGCATCGCGTAAAGGTGACTGTAGACGTGGCACGCCGCTTCGCCGGCAATCTTCGTCGCCGCATATGGCGAGATGGGCCGGCTGATCGGATCATCTTCAGAGAAAGGCAGCCGCGCGTTAATGCCGTAGACCGAGCTTGACGAGCCGAAGACGAATTGCCGCACGCCGTTCTGTCGCGCCGCTTCGAGCAGAACATAGGTTCCGCGCACGTTGGTCGCTTCGTAAGCCTGCGGGTCATTGAGCGCCGGCCTGACGCCGGCGCGCGCCGCCAGATGCACGACCGCATCAAACCGCCGCCGCGCAAACAATTCATTCATCGCCGCCGCGTCTGTAATATCGGCCACTTCCAGTTCAAAGCGGTTGCATTCAAGATGACGTTCAATATTGGCGCGCTTCACCGCCGGGTCATAAAAATCGTTGAAGTTATCGACGACCGTGACGCGCGGCGCTTCTTGCAGATTGAACGTGCCGCGCGCCGCCTCGCTCAACAGGTAATCAACCAGGTGGCTGCCGATGAACCCCGCGCCGCCGGTAACAAGGATGTTTTCCATAGTGGACAAACCAGGAAGCAGGAAGCAGGAGGCAGGAGGCAGTTGATGGGCAACACTTAACCTGGGCGATTCGCCCATAAATTAGTCGAATGGGCAGTAGCAAGCCATACAATACTCGCCACTCGGTTTCGGAAATGCCTCCTGCCTCCTGCCTACTTTGTCGCGATGATCCACAGATGCCAGCCCATGCGGCTTGCCAGTTTACGCTCAACAGGCTGCGGAATGAAGCGACCAACGAGCGGAATCCATCGCTTGTTTAAGAAATGGGCTTCAGTGCGCACTTGATGGAAGCGCGCGAACATCGCTGCGGCTTCGCGGCGTGTGTAAACGCGCGCCAGCGGATTGCCTGCGCCGTCGGTGTTTTGATTCAAAAACTCGTCGGGCGCAAGCAGCCGTTGCGGATCGCATCGGTAGGCTTCCTGAAGTTTCAACAAGCGCGCCTGATCTTCGCCCGTCAGGCGATGTACCAGCTTTGGCCCCCAATCAAAGCCGAGCAGTCGCACGCCCATTCGTCTGATGGCCATGATGTTGACGTGATAATTGTACGAATTCTTATGATAGAGCATGACCATCGCCGTGCCGCCGGGCCTGAGCACACGGTGCGCCTCGTCAATGGCGCGCTCGGTGTCGGGCGTGTGATGCAGGACGCCGTGCGAATAAAATAGATCGAAACTCGCATCGGCAAACGGCAACGCTTCAGCGTCGGCAACACGCAAGCGCGCGCTCAAGCCTTCCAGCGCGAATCGCTTCTCGACCAGCGCAATCGAAGCTTCCGTCAGATCAACGCCGGTGTAGCGCGCGCCCTGGCGTGCGAAGTTGATGGCGTCGGTGCCCAGCCCGCAACCGACTTCGATCACATCGCAGTCGCGCCAACGCGGGAAGTCGACGACCGCAGGGATGTGCGATTCGGTGGCATAGCGATGATGTTCGACGGCGTCGAAGAATTCACGCGAGCCGATCTCTGCATCGGTGAACTTCACGCCGCATGGATTCGCCTGCCAGAAATCGTGAACCCGCGTCTTGAGGTCTTGACCTGTACTAATGATTTAATGCCTCCAATTTGTCTTCGTTTATCCATTCAGCCCGCTTCATCGGGCTAGCCCGCAGGGCAATTAGGCCAGCCGTTTTACGGCTGGTTTCGCATTGTGCCCCAATTCTTAGCCCGTTTCAACGGGCTTATTCAAGCGGCTTTAGCCATTGTGTTAATCGGCTGGCTAAAGCCCAGAGGTAAGCACGCTGAAGCGCGCTAATAAACTCTTGCGGCCTTACTAACCAGCGCTAAAAGCGCTGGCCTATCTGCCCTGCGGGAACCCCGCTGAAGCGGGCTGGGGTTTTCTTATAGGCTTTCAATCATTGCTGGGATAGCATATTGCCGTCTATAAACTCCCGGTGCCATAGTTCGAGCGTCAACAGTTGAAAAATCTTCAGGTTATTATCTTCGCGGCCCGACAGGTTATCGTCAATCAATCGCCGCACCCTTGCATAATCGAAATAGCCGCGCCGCTTGATATTCGTTTCCGACAACAAATCTTCAACCATCTCGCGCAGGTCGCGCGCCAGCCATGCGCGCAACGGCGCGCTGAAGCCGGCCTTTTTGCGATAAACGATGTCACGCGGCAGCCACGCTTCAGCCGCGCGCTTCAGGATATATTTGCGCGTCAACCCTTTCAACTTCAACCGCGCAGGGATGTGCGCCGCCATCTCGACCAACTCATGATCAAGCAGCGGCACGCGCACTTCCATAGATGTCGCCATGCTGGTTTTGTCCGTGTAGGTCAGGTTCAAACACGGCAAAAAAGTTTTCAGATCGATGTAGAGCATCTGGTTGATGAAGTCTTCGTCGGCAACGCGATCAAAGTAACGGCGATGCTCGCGGTAAGCGTCAAAGCCGCGCGAGGCCGCACGCATCTCGCCCGTATAGATCTCGGCTTTGTCGTTTTCTGTGAAGTAGGTTCCAAAACCGAGATAGCGCTCGCGTTCGGGCAAGGCTGCCGAGCGCGCCAGCTTCTTGGTGTTTCTGAACAGCGCCGTGAATCTGCCGGGCCGTGCGCCAGGCAAAGCGGCGACGACCGGGCGCGAGATGAACGACGGAATCAGGTTATAAGCTTCGGCGACCTTCACTGCCGCGTGGCGCGGATAACCGGCAAAGACTTCATCGCCGCCCATGCCGGAAACCAGTACCGTCAAGCGCTCGCGCGCCGCTCGACAAATCAGATAGCTGGTGATGATGGCCGGGTCGGCTATCGGTTCATCCAGATGATAGACGAGCTTGGGCAACAGGTCGATCACCTGCGGTTCAAGGAAGGCTTCGTGATAATCGGTGTTGAACTCGCAGCCCACGACGCGCGCGTATTTCACGTCGTCTTCGAGGATGTCGTAGCGCAGGTCTTCCTGTTTGTAGCCGAACGTGTGGGTCG
>JBBWZK010000073.1:0-3737 GCA_039648975.1 Blastocatellia bacterium | reverse complement strand
GTGCGGCTGCCGGCACGCGCTACCCGGAAGCGATGATGGGGATGGTCAACGGTTGAGGCGCTTTGATATTGCCCGATAGCGCATGTTTTGAAATTCTCAGTGCCGTAGGCACGCAATGTTTATAGATACAGGCGAGTGATTAAATATAAGCTGCGTAGGAGCGCAATGTCGACATTGCGCTCCTACGCAGCTTGATGAAATAGATGACTGCCGCGCTATAAACATTGCGCTCCTATGGAGCTTGAAATTCCGAAATACGCTTTTGGGAGAGAGCCTTTGATGAGAAGCAATCACCATAGCCTTCTTGCGCTCGCTTTATTATTTGTATTACAGACGACTGCACCGCTGCGGTTGGCGCAGCATGCCGCCGGGCTTGCGGTTCGCGACAAAGTGACACCGGCGGCGCAGCCGTTCGCGCTTGAAGATGTGCGATTGCTCGATGGGCCGTTTCGTGAAGCCCAGTTGCGTGATGCGCGATACCTTCTCGAACTCGATGCCGACCGCTTGCTGCATACCTTCCGCGTCAACGCAGGGCTGCCGTCGACCGCCAAGCCTTTGGGTGGCTGGGAAGCGCCGCAGGTCGAATTGCGCGGCCACACGCTCGGCCATTACCTGTCGGCCTGCGCGCTGATGTATGCCAGCACCGGCGATGAGCGTTTCAAAGCCCGAAGCGAAACGATGGTCGCCGAACTGGCAAAGATTCAGCAGGCCATGCCGGCGCGCGGCTATCACGCCGGTTATCTCTCGGCGTTTCCCGAAGAATTCTTTGACCGTGTGGACGCGCGCAAGCCTGTGTGGGCTCCGTATTATACGCTACATAAAATCATGGCCGGCCTGCTCGATGTTTATCGACTCTGCGGCAACCGGCAGGCGCTCGATGTATTATTGAAGTTGACCGGCTGGGTGAAGTTCCGTGTTGATCGGTTGAGCGACGCACAGCAACAGCGCGCCCTCGACACAGAGTTCGGCGGCATGAACGATGTACTGGCGAATCTCTACGGCGTCACAGGCGACCCTGAGCATTTGCGGCTGGCGCGAAAATTCGAGCACGCGGCGGTCTTCGACCCACTGGCGCGCGGCGAAGACCGGCTGACCGGACTGCATGCCAACACACAGATACCGAAGGCCATCGGCGCGGCGCGTGAATACGAGTTGACCGGCGAGGCGCGCTATCACGACATTGCCAGCTTCTTCTGGCAGCGCGTCGCCGAGCATCGTTCGTATGTCATTGGCGGCAACAGCGACGACGAGCATTTCTTCCCCATCGAGCATTTCTCGAAGCATCTCGGTGAATCGAGCGCCGAGACCTGCAACACATACAACATGCTCAAGCTGACGCGGCATCTGTTCGCGTGGTCGCCGTCTGCCGAGACGATGGACTTCTATGAGCGCGGCCTGTTCAATCACATCCTGGCGTCGCAAGACCCGGCGACGGCAATGATGACTTACTATGTGCCGCTGCGGCCTGCGACTTTCAAAACCTTCTCGACGCCGGATGATTCATTCTGGTGCTGCGTCGGCACAGGAATGGAGAATCACGCGAAGTATGGCGATACGATCTACTTTCACGACGAGCAGTCGCTTTACGTCAATCTCTTCATCGCTTCGGAACTCAAATGGAAAGCGAAAGGCTTGAGCGTGCGACAGGAGACGCAATTCCCCGAAAGCCCTGCGACGCGGCTGACGCTCAGATGCGAGCAACCCTTGCGATTGGCTTTGCAGATTCGCTATCCGGCCTGGGCGCGATCTGGAATGAAGCTTACCATCAACGGCAAGCCTGAAGCGGTTGGCGAGCAGCCCGGCTCTTACGTGCGTCTCGAACGGCAATGGCGCGACGGCGATGCCATAGAGATTCGCCTGCCGATGAGCCTGCGAATCGAAGCCATGCCTGATGACCCGAAGACGGTTGCCTTGCTGTATGGGCCGATAGTCCTGGCAGGCGATCTCGGCACTTCGCGCATGGCGAACGTCAAGCGTTATGGGCCGAGCGCGCCGGAAGAGACCGCTTCAGGCACGCCCGAAGCGCCCGCCTTGATTGGTGATGTTGACCACTTGCTGGCGAACGTGAAACCGGTTGCGGGCGCGCCGTTGAGTTTCAAGACCGTAGGCCTTGGGCGGCCTGCTGACGTGGCGCTGCGGCCTTTCTATAAGATCACAGATCATCGCTACAGCGTTTACTGGAAGCTCTATTCGCTCGCTGAATGGCGCAAGCTCAACCGCGATAAAGCCGCCGCCCTGGCGCACCGCCGCGAGATCGACCGGCGCACGGTTGATGCCGTGCGTATCGGCGAGGCGCAGGACGAAACCGCGCATGGCTTCAAGGGAGATCACACCGATACCGGCACGTTCGACGGGCGGCGATGGCGCGACGCACGGCGCAGCGGCTGGTTTCGTTATGATTTGAAGACGACAGGCGAGCAGACGGCTCTCCTGCGCTGCACCTATTGGGGCAATGACGGCGGCAACCGCGTCTTCGACATCCTCGTTGACGGTCAGCGTGTGGCAACGCAAAAGCTCGAATACGACAAGCCGGGCGAGTTCTTCGATGTCGAGTACCCGATACCTGAAGCGTTGACGCGCGGCAAGCAGCGCCTGACCGTGATGTTTCAAGCGCACGAGGGGGCGCTTGCGGGCGGCGTCTTCGATGTACGCATTGTTCGCGCCGAGCAGCAAAATAAACGACGTTGATTATTGATGATCAGGATCATCGATGCAAAGGAGCAAAGCGGCGTGATCGAGACAAATTGGATGAAGCTTTACAAAACAGTTATCGCAGCGGCGATCATTCTGCTGGTCGCGTCATTGCAAGGCATCGCGCAAACGGCTGACAACGTCAGGGCGCGTTATACGAAGTATGAATATCTGATTCCGATGCGCGATGGCGTGCGGCTGTTCACGGCGGTTTATACACCGAAAGACACATCGCAGGTCTATCCCTTCCTGCTGACGCGCACGCCTTACAGCGTCTCACCCTATGGCGTTGATCATTATCGCGCAGCGCTTGGCCCATCGCCGGAGTTCGAGAAAGAGGGCTTCATCTTTGTCTATCAAGACGCGCGTGGTCGTCATATGTCCGAAGGCGAGTTTCAGCAGGCGCGGCCTTATCAACCGAACAAGCGCGGCCCTAAAGATATTGATGAGAGCACGGACACCTACGACACCATCGAGTGGTTGTTGAAAAACATTGCTAATCACAACGGCAAAGCCGGCATGGTCGGCATATCGCAGCCGGGCTTTCACGTCGCCGCGAGCCTGATGGATTCGCATCCGGCGCTCAAGTGTGCGTCGCCGCAAGCGCCGACCGCCGATTATTATTTGAATGACGATGTCTATCACAATGGCGCGTTCATGCTGGCGGCGAACTTCTATTTCTACTCTTTCTTCCTGCCGCGTAAGGGCGGCCCGGAACTTCCGAAAGAACCTGTGTTTTTTGAAGCCAGCACGCCCGATGGCTACGACTTCTTTTTGCATCTCGGCCCGCTTGCCGAAGTCAATCAAAAGATCTTCAACGGCGAGGCCGGATACTGGCAGGAGGTCATTGACCACCCGAACTACGACGAATTCTGGAAGCCGCGTTCGCTGTGGCGCTTTATGAATCATGTGAAATGCGCTGTGCTCAACGTCGGCGGCTGGTTCGATGCCGAAGACCCTATGGGGCCGTTTCACACTTATGCGGCGGTCGAGAAGAACAATCCCGGCACGACCAATCTGCTGGTGATGGGGCCGTGGTCGCACGG
>JBBWZK010000061.1:0-5476 GCA_039648975.1 Blastocatellia bacterium | reverse complement strand
CCTCTGTGGTCGCCCCAGCATACAGCAGGTTGATTCCTCAGTAATCGATGCTTATCAGTCTGGGGCGACCACAGAGGGTCGCCCCTACATGAATACCTTGGCCGCTGACTTGGCAACCATTCTTGGTGGCCTATGCGTAAACGGGCGATGTGCAACCTGCTGTCCGGCGCTGCGTATCATTGCAAGAGTCGCCGCAAGAGTCGCCAAGAATTGACGCGCGGCTATGGCTTCAATACAATTTATATTGGTGTGATTGCGCAATGCGAAGGCAAACGGCGAACATAGCTCGCATCACAAGAGATGACGCGACGTAAGCCTGTTGACAGGGACGCAAATTGGCGAATCTCTGATCAGCAGGCTAATTGATTTCTGGTTTCTAGTTCCTGGTTTCTGGTTTCCGGCGTCTGACCGAACCATCAACCGGAAACTAGAAACCAGGAACCAGAAACTTAGAGAGACATATGACAGCGATATTCAATAAAGTTGCAACCAAGATATTCGGCAGCGCCAACGAGCGCTTACTGAAGCGTCTGTGGCCCATGGTCGCGGAGATCAACAAATTCGAGCCGAAGATGAAGGGGCTTTCCGACGATGAATTGCGCGACTACACGGCGCGCTTCCGCGAGCAGATTGAAAAGCGCATCGCCGAAGCCGACATCACCGCCGACACGCCCGATGAAGAAAAGAAGGCGCTGCGTCTGGTCGCCGACGAGGCGCTCGACGAAATCCTTCCCGAAGCCTTTGCCGTCGTCCGCGAAGCCTCGCGCCGCGCGACAGGCATGCGCCACTTCGACGTGCAGTTGATCGGCGGTATGGTCTTGCATCGCGGCATGATCGCCGAGATGAAGACCGGCGAAGGTAAAACCTTGATGGCGACGCTGCCGGCTTACTTGAACGCGCTCGCAGGGCGCGGCGTCCACATCGTCACGGTCAACGATTATCTGGCCAAGCGCGACACCGAATGGATGGGCAAGATATATAGCTTCCTCAGCCTCACGGTCGGCTGTATTCAACACGACATGGATGACAGCGAACGCCAGGAAGCTTATCGCGCAGACATCACCTACGGCACGAACAACGAATTTGGCTTCGATTATCTGCGCGACAACATGAAGTTCGATCCGACGGCGATGGTGCAGCGCAGCCACTGGTATGCCATCGTTGACGAAGTCGATTCGATTCTGATTGACGAAGCGCGCACGCCGCTGATCATTTCGGGCGCTTCGGAAGACTCGACCGAAAAATACTACGTCGCCAACGATACGCTCATAAAAATGAAGGCCGAGCAGCAGAAGCGCATCGCTGAAATCAAAGCCGCGGAAGGCGACGTGAATTTGAAGGAAGACGCCCGCCTGCTTTATCACGTTGACGAAAAGCAGCATTCGGCGACGCTCACCGAAGAGGGCGTCGAGATGGCCGAACGCTTCACCGGCACCGGCAACCTTTACGACCCAGGCAATATGGAATTGCTGCATTGCATCGAGCAATCGTTGAACGCCTACACGCTCTATAACCTCGACAAGCAGTACATCGTCAAGGAGGGTGAAGTCATCATCGTCGATGAATTCACCGGGCGTGTCATGCCGGGCCGCCGCTGGAGCGACGGGCTGCATCAAGCCGTCGAAGCCAAAGAAGGCGTCAAGATCGAAGCCGAAAACCAGACGCTGGCGACCAGCACGCTGCAAAATTACTTCCGCATGTACGCCAAGCTCGCCGGCATGACCGGCACGGCGGAAACCGAAGCGAGCGAGTTTGCCAACATCTACAAGCTCGATGTCGCGGTCATTCCGACGAATCGCGATATGGTGCGCAAAGATTTCCCGGATGTCATCTACCGCACAGAACGCGAGAAGTGGGATGCGGTGGTCGACGGCATCAAGGAACTGCACGAAAAGGGACAGCCGGTGCTGGTCGGCACTGTGTCTGTCGAAAGTTCCGAGACGCTGGCGGCGCGGCTCAAAAAGCTGCATGTGCCGCACAACGTCTTGAACGCCAAGCCTGAGCATGCGGCGCGCGAAGCCGACATTGTCGCACAGGCGGGCCGCAAAGGTCAGGTAACGATTGCCACCAACATGGCCGGACGCGGCACGGACATCCTGCTCGGCGGCAATCCCGAATTTCTCGCGAAAGAAGAACTGAAGAAAAAACAGATCAATCCTGACGAAGCGACGCCTGAACAGATGGAGCGTGCGCTTGAGCGCGCCAAACAGGTAACCGATGCCGAGCACGAGGAAGTCGTCCAGGCGGGCGGCTTGCACATCCTCGGCACCGAGCGGCACGAATCGCGGCGCATCGATAATCAGCTTCGCGGTCGTTCGGGCCGCCAGGGCGACCCCGGCTCGTCGCGTTTTTACCTGTCGCTCGAAGACGACCTGATGCGTATCTTCGGCGGCGAGCGCATTAAGAACATCATGCGCACACTCGGCATGGACGAAGGCGTGCCGATTGAATCCAGGCTGGTTTCAAAACGCATCGAAGGCGCGCAGAAATCGGTTGAGGCGCATAACTTCTCGATGCGCAAACGGCTGCTTGAATATGACGACGTGATGAACAAGCAGCGCGAGGCGATCTATACCATACGCCGCCAGTTGTTGATGGGCTACTACGGCGAGACGCCGGAAAAACAGAGCGAAACGCAACGCGAAGACATACTGGGCCGCGCCGAAGATTTGCTCGGCGATTTCATCGAGCAGTACATGCCCAAAGATCAAGCGCCGCACGAATGGGACATCGCTGGCTTCAAAGAGCAGCTTCGCTTGATCTTCGGCTTCGACGTAGATCAGGAGCAGCTCAAGCTTGAAGAGTTAAGCCCCGAAGACGCGCCGGAAACCCTCTGGCCACGGATTGAAGCGAAGTACGCCGGCAAAGAAGTGCAGGTCGGCGTCGAGGCGATGCGCAACCTTGAGCGCTACATCATGCTCAACATCGTCGACTCGCAGTGGAAGGATCATCTGCTGGCGCTCGATCATTTGAAAGAGGGCATACATCTGCGCGGCTACGCCCAGAAAGATCCGCTGGTTGAATACAAGCGCGAGTCTTTCGGCCTGTTCAAAGCAATGCTTGACCGCATCGATACAGACACGGTGCGTTATCTGTTCAACTTTCAAGTCCAGGTGACAGCGCCGGTCGAGCAGCAATTGCTTGAGCGCCGCCGTCGCCAGCGGCGCGGTCGCATCGCTTTTACGAAAGCCAACGAGACGGCCTTCGCGGGCGGCGAAGAAGAAGCCGCCAAACCCGTGCGTCACAAAGGCCCGCGCGTCGGGCGCAACGAACTCTGCACCTGCGGCAGCGGCAAGAAATTCAAGAAGTGCTGCGGAGCTTGATCCGCCGCGTCGCCGCAGCGGAAGAGCGACGCGGAGACACGGCGACGCGGGGACGCGGCGAGAGAGAACAATAGATACTGACCGCTCACCTTTCTGTCCCCGTGTCGCCGCGTCCCCGTGTCTCCGCGTCGCTTCCCCGCGTCTGCCTTGAGGAAACAATTGAACCGCGCTTGAACCTGTAGTACATTCCCCTCATCGCCAGCCCCTGCGACAGCGGCTCCCGCGCAGCAACTTTCATTAAGCAGCTTCGGAGTCATCGCCATTTCAAACCAGATTCTCGACGTCATCCGTTCGGGCAATGCGCCGCCAACCGTCAAGATGGCGGCGGCGCGCGGTCTGTTGCCGTTCAGCAACGAAGATTTGCTTGAATCGCTCGTCACCTTGAGCCGTGACGCAGACCCCGGCGTGCGCAGCACTGCGTCAGCATCGCTTGATACGCTCAAGCCCGAATCGTTTGCGGGGCTCGCTGCCGAGCCGAACGCGCCGCCCGACGTGCTCGGTTTCCTGTGTCTGTGGCCGCGCACGCCGCGTGAAGTGATTGAGACAGCCATTTTCAATCGCGCGACGCCTGACACGGCGCTCCTCATCCTCGCGCAAAGCACGAAAGATCCGGCCATCATCGAAGCCATCTCGCTCAAGCAGCAGAGCCTGATTCGCGCTCCCGGCATCATCGAAGCCATACTGGCCAACCCTGCACGCACCTTCGAAGCCGAGCGCCGCGCTAGCGAAGTTCGCCAGGAGTTCTTCGAGAAGCAGTTCGGCGCGCAACTGGTCGCCGACGAGCAGCGCGCCCGCAGCGAAGCCGCCGCCACCGCGCAGGCTGAAGAAGATAAGCGTCAACAGATGCTTTCGGTCGAAGGTATCGAAGACCTCATCCGTCTCGGCCTCATCGAAGAAGGCATTGACGATTCGCTGATCACCGAATATGAAAGTGAATTCGGGCCGTTTCCCGAAAGCCCGCCGGCGCTGGACGAACAGCTTGATGTTGAAAAGATTGTCGAAGACATTCACGCTGCGGAGATTACCCAGATCGCCACAGAGCGCATGCCTGTCTTTCAGCAGATCGCCTTGATGAGCGTCAAGGATCGCGTGATGCTGGCCATCAAAGGCACACGCGAGGCGCGCTTGATTCTGGCGCGCGACCCGAATCGCATGGTCGCCTCTGCGGTCATGCGCAACCCGCGCCTCACCGAAAACGAAATCGAATACATCGCTTCCATCAAGTCCATTCATGAAGACGTGCTGCGGCAAATCGGCATGAATCGCGCATGGGTGAAAAGTTACATCGTGATCCACAATCTGGTACGCAACCCGCGCACGCCCATCGGCATCAGCCTGGGCTTTCTCAACCGCATTCAAACCCGCGACCTGCGCGCCCTGTCGCTAAACAAGAATATCCCCGATGTCATTCGCCAGACGGCTTACCGGAACTACATCAAGCGCAGCGGCAGTTGATCGCGTTGACAGCCAGTTGCCGCGCCGACTAAGATCAACGCGCGCTTCCGTGAGTTCGGCGATGCCTGCCTGCTTGAGACTCCCGTCATGCCAGGCGATAAGCATCAAACTGAAAGCAAGGAGACAAACACAATGATAGGCGAGATCATCGGCTGGTTGATCGTCGGATTGATAATCGGCGCGCTGGCGCGCTTGCTGATGCCGGGCCGCGACCCGATGGGTTGTTTGATGACGGCGCTGCTCGGCATTGCCGGCAGCGTGATTGGCGGCTTCATTGGCCGCTTGATCGGCTGGGGAGCGCGACCCGGCGCGGGTTATTTCACACCGACCAAAAGCTGGATTCTTTCGCTCATCGGCGCGATGTTGCTGCTGTGGATTTATCGCGCCACGCGACGCTCCTGAACTGCTCAACGCGAGACCTTGAGCCGCTTTCTGACGTAGCCAGATGAGGTGCATGTGTAGCAATCTGCTCACCGTGCGCCTCATTTTCATTCACCTTGGCGCACGTTCCTACCCAAGCAGAAACTTTCAACTGAAATATTCTAGTGCAGAATTGCGCGACGCCGGTGCAATTTTTTCTCATTTCGCCTGACGGCCATATAGATAAACACGAAGAGAGCATCTGCAAATTGAAAATCATGCGCCTCGCGCAAGATGATGTGTGCTTAATGTCGCTGGCATAGACATTGCTATAGAAG
>JBBWZK010000060.1:0-17553 GCA_039648975.1 Blastocatellia bacterium | reverse complement strand
CATGTGTTAGGCACGCCGCCAGCGTTGATTCTGAGCCAGGATCAAACTCTCAGTTATAATCCCTGGCCACTTCAAGCCTTAGCCGAAAGTGACCGTTCTACTTTTGGTCATTCTCGCTAAAAACTCGTCAGAACGTCTGGTTCGTTTTCGCACTATCTAGTTTTCAAAGATCGCTTTACTGCTTTTTGCCTTATCAAGGGCAAAACTTGATTCTACCTGATCTCTCTTTTTTGTCAACCTCTCTTTTCTCTTTTTCGACTTTTTCTTTTGTCCAGTCTTGAAGAGAACAGAATAAGGATAGAAAAAACCAGGTGGGCACTACAGAAGCGCCGGAAACGATTTGTCAATTTCTAGATCAATCACTGAATGCCGAGTCAAACTTTTTATCTATCTGGCTCACCAATCCATCGTTTGATCCAGAGGGGAGTATAGCAGCATGTTCAGAACTGTCAACCCCACGGCGCTCGCTCTATTGCCGGGGCTCGCTTTGCGTCAAGATTAATTCCTAACAGGTTTATATCATGTATTTTCGCTTATTTTTTCGCTCTCTTTACCATTAGGAGATTGGCAGTGCCTTATAAAGCAGTTACCTGAACGTGCGCGGCTTTTTATTGCGCAGCCTAATGGCAAAGTGTATCATTTAGTCGTTACAGATCGCCCCAATGTTACGCAGAGAGTCATCCTCACACTGACTTAGCGTCCATCAGCAATTTGCCCTTTGAGCCAGGAGAGGTTTTATGCGCACTATCCTAGTGGTTGAAGATGACTTCGACACGCTTTATCCGTTGGCCGAATTACTCCGCCTGAAAGGTCATACGGCTATCACCGCTTCAAATGCTGAACAGGCTTTGCGGACGGCGCGCGAGACGAAACCGGACCTGATTATTACGGACATCGTGCTGCCAGGTAAAAGCGGCCTGCAATTTATCGCTACCATTCGCAACGATACGGCGCTCAAAGCCATTCCGATTATGGTCATTAGCGGCTGCGGGCCGATGATTCTTGTCGAAGCGGAAACGATTGGCGCTGACGTTTGCCTGGAAAAGCCCATCAATATCGAGCTTTTCTGGAATGCTTTGCAAGGATTGCTTGAATCCAAGCCAAGCCGCGAAGATTCGGAGCAAGTTAGCGGCAATACTCCCGACAGGCGCACAGCGGCGGCGGAAATTGATCGGCTGGTGGAACAGCTTCGCTATTGCTCCTCAAAACAAGAACGTGAAGATATGCTCAAAAAGCTGAAGCAGTGCATTCTGGAAATGCAGGCTTTGCGCAAGTCTTGCGCCTGATCACTTGCGCGCCTTGCGTGCCGGTTTTCTCGCCGTTCAATGCACGATACAGCTCTGGCCCTTGAGCAGACGCAAGCGCACGACGGCGGCGGCGGGAACAAATGCCGGCCTTGCCGAATCGAAGCGAATGCCGGTCGCTTGCGGCCTGGCCTGAGATCCGACGTAAATGACCTTGCCGAAATAACGCAGCCATTGCTTCTGGCTCAACGGGGTGCGCACATCCATTTCAATGGTAGCGCCAACGTCGAGCGACCTCTTCAGGCCAAGGCAAGCGCCCGTTGGACTGAGATTCTTCAGGAAACAGAACTCCTGAAACGCCTCGCCGTGTTGGTCAAATCCTCGGACGACGACCGGCCACGTCACCCCAAAGCGGCGCGCTTGTCTTCGACCGCTGATGGCCACCGGCGACACGGCCTGCTCTGGTTTGTCGATTTCTTTCTGCACTTGCATCACCATTGTTGCTTTCTCTCAGGGTAAAAACAAAAAGCCTCGAATATTCCTTGATGCTTGAATAAAACCGGCACTTCTTGTAAGCTTCCCGCCTGTCGACAGTCATAGGAGGGTAAAGCCGATGGCTCTTCCATCCGTTTTAGCTGTCGCATCAACTTAAAAATCAGGCAGGAGTAGCACCATGGCAATAAAGGCCCTCACCGCTGTTGCCCCGTGCGCGCGACGCCCCATCGCGCCTGCGAGGAAGCCCCGTTTGCACGTTTGCGATTGGCGAGAATTGCTGATTCGCCAAGACGCGGAAACCATCTGGCACAGACTTTCGGCGCTTGTGCGGCTAGCCCTTCCAGACCGCTCTGCCGAGCACGACACGATTACACAAGAAGTTTTTCTCCACCTCCTTTCCGGTGAACGAATCAACACGTATCTTGAACAGAATTATTCAGGCGAGGAGATACGTCAGGACATCAAAGCGCTGATCGCCAGCGCGACGAGGAAGTAAGGCAGCACAAGCTTCGAGAAAACGTTTTCCGGCTAGCTTTAAGCGTCGGGCTGCGTCCTGCGGCTCGGCGCCTTGTAATCAACACCCCATTGATCAGCATCGGCCAGACGATAAGGGTTCAGCTTATCAAGTCGCTGGTCGTCGCGCCCGGCGCGAACATGCCGCTCCCCGAGCTGCTGCCGTAATCTGAGAGTTGCAGCATCAGGTTCTGGCGATTCGTCGCGTAGACCAAGCCGTCATTCATCGAGATCGTGCCCTTGCGAATCATTTGCTCGATCACGTCATCAAAAACCTGCATGCCCTCGAGATTGCCGTCGCGCATGGCATCATACAGCGACTTGCCCTCGCGCTCGCCCTTCTCGACATAATCGCGCGTGCGCGCCGTTGATTTGAGGATCTCTATCGCCGCAACGCGCCCGCGACTGTCGGCGCGCGGGATGAGCCGTTGCGAGACGATGAAGCGAAACGCGCCGGCCAGCCGCATCCTGATGATATGCTCCTGGCTCTTCGGAAACAGACCAATCAAACGCTCAACCGTTTTCACCGCGTCGGTGGTGTGCAAAGTCGAAAGCACCAGGTGGCCGGTCTCTGATGCTTCAAGCGCGACTTCGCAGGTTTCGAGGTCACGAATCTCGCCGACCAGAATCACCTTCGGAGCCTGGCGCAACGCCGCCCGCAGGGCATAGGCGAAGGTCGACGTGTCCGAGTGCAATTCGCGTTGATGCACGGTCGATTTTTTGTGCCGGTGCATGAATTCAATCGGGTCTTCGATGGTAACGATGTGGTAATACTTCGTGTCGTTGATGAGATCAATGATTGCCGCCAGCGTCGAAGACTTTCCCGATCCCGTCGGCCCTGTGACCAGCACGATACCATTCTTGAACTCAGCAACTTCTTTCAACACGGCGGGCAAATTCAGTTGCTCGAACGTCGGCACAATGTCCGGCACCACACGCATGACGATGGCAAACGTGCCGCGCTGCTTGAAGATGTTGACGCGAAATCGTGATAGCCCCGTGAGGCTGAACGATAAGTCCGCGGAGCCGTGGTGTTCCAGCGTTTCTTCGGCAACCTTGTTATTGCCGATGAGCGCCTTGGCAATGCCGGCGGTGTGGGCTGGCGTCAGCATCTCCATTCCGGGAATATTCACCGGCGTCAGCTTGCCGATCAACTCAACTTGTGGCGGGCGTCCGGGAGAGAAAATCAAGTCGGATATTTTGTCGGATACCGAAAGCATCAGTTGCACGACTTGCGAAAAGTTGATCGTCGACATAAGGAGAGTTTCCTCGCGCAGTCTTCTCGGAGACGGCTGATTATATTAAGCCGGCATTAGTAGTAACTAGCACAGTTGTTAAATGGACGCCGATCAGGTAGGGGCAAAGCGAAAGGCGGCTGACGATTCGCAGGTTCAACGAGCCAGCGCGTACATTTGGAGTTTACTGCTGAATTCAGTCTTGTCAACAGTTCAACTCTGAAGTCTAGCCAGTCCATCGAGTCAGACAGAGTGAGCTTTCCTCACTCGATGGACTGGCTAGACTCGGCAGACTCGCTAGACTTCAGGGTTTCTGTATTCTCTCAAAAATGTAAAAGACCTGGCCCTTTGTGACGCTGCCGATATAACGCCACTTGCCATTGATGAGGCTGCCGCGCTTCACGCCTCTGAGCGCCCGCGCGCCCTGCTCGATCAATTCATCCAATTCAGCCGCCGTAACCACGTGAAGCTCCGGCACTACATCTTCGCCCGTCTCTTTCACCATGTTCAATACGGCTTGACGATGGATGGCAAGGCGGCTTTTCGCACGCACATAATGAGGACGCGAAATCTCGTTGTGGAGAATTTGATACTCCAGTTCATCTTCTTCGTGACGCATCAAATCGAGAAACGATTTGACCTCCGGCCCATAACCGTTCGACTGCTGCGCAGACCGCGATGCGGCTGGCAAGGCAAGTGATAAAAACAACAAACCAATCTGAATGGCAATTCGGGTTCGCATCCGCAACATTCCAACCATGTTCTGCGTCAACACAGACTCGATCTGCGCAGGCGCATCACTTTGAATAGGCCGCGTCCAAAAGCTCGACCGGATGAATCACATCGACCTGCATTTGATTCAGCCGCACGCCCGCGCCAATCTGCATGATACATCCAGGGTTCGCCGTCGCAACCGTGTCAGCGCCGCTTTCACGAATTGCCGCAAGCTTGTCTGCAAGAATCTCGCCGCTCAACTCCGGGTGTTGTAGATTGTAGATGCCCGCGCCGCCGCAACAACTATCCGACCCTCTGAGCGGCACAAGCTCAAGGCCCGGCACCGCCTTCAGCATCTCAATCGGCGCTTCGGTGACGCGCTGCGCGTGGTACAGGTGACACGGCGCATCATAAGCGACGCGGCGCTTGATTGAATCAGCCGGTTTGGCAATGCCGCGCTCGGCAAGCAGTTCTGTAACGTCTTTCACTTTGCTGCTGAAGGTGCGAGCCTTTTCCATATATGGCGGATCATCGGCCAGCAGCGCGCCATATTCCTTCATTGCTGCGCCGCAGCCGGCGGCGTTGACGATGATGCGCTCACAGCCGCTCGCCAGAAACGCATCAATGTTCATTCGCGCCAATTGTTTGGCTGTGTTGATCTGTCCGGCATGCGCGTGTAGCGCGCCGCAGCACATCTGCTTTTCGACATCAACGATTTCACAGCCGTTGCGCGCCAGCACGCGCTCGGTAGCGCGATTGGTTGCGCCGAATAAGCCTTCCATCACGCAGCCGCGTAACAATGCCACATTGAGTTTATCTTTCAGCCTCGCCGCTTTCGTCGCGACTGCGGATTCACTGGTTGATGCAAGGGATCGCCGGTTGGCTGGTTGCACACGCTTCACCACAGGCGAGCGCGTGGCGAGCAACAAGGCCAGCGCGAATCGCATTCGCCCGCCAACCAGTTCGGTTTCAAAGGCCAACTCCGCAAGTCCACTGTCGCGCAAGGCTCGCGTCAGCCGCATCCCGGCGCGCAATAAACTCGGACGCGTGAAGACCTGATTTAAGACAAACCGCACGAGGCGTTCGCTGAACGAGCCGCGCCTGGCTTTAGCGATGGATACTTCGGCGCGCGCGGCTTCGAGCAGGTGGCCGTATGGCACGCTCGACGGGCAGGCCGATTCGCAGGCGCGACAGCCCAGACACAGGTCGATATGCGAGATGAACGATTCGCCAATCTCCAGCCTTCCTTCGACCACACCGCGCATCAGGTAGACGCGCCCGCGCGGCGAGTCGTTTTCATTACCAAGCGCGCGATAGGTCGGGCACGCCGGCAGACATAAGCCGCAATGCACGCAGGTCAACAACTGCTCGCTAGTGGCGGCGAGCCGCGATGCCAGAGAGGTGTGTGCTTTTGCCTGTTCGTTTGCCGTTGCCATGAATGCCTGCTCAGATGCCTGCAACAAACCGACCCGGATTCAAGATTCCCTGCGGGTCGAATTTTTCTTTGACTGCTTTCATCAACCGCTCACCCGCGCCGACTTCGCCCCACGCCCCCACCTGTTGCCTGACCAGTGTCGCAGCCTTATCTACAAAGAGCGTGCCGCCAAATCTGTGAGCCGCCGCGCGCTGACGATTGATTAAATCAATTAAGGCGATTGCCGCATCATCTCTTCCATTCCAGGCGGCCTGGATGATCCCGCTGCCGAGATCCGCTGTGATCCGACAATCTCCTTCGCTCAATAAATAATCATATGTGGCCGTGGTCGACGACAGTGGTACACTGAGTCTCACCGCGCAACTTGAATGGTCATCAAAGTCACAGATTTTACTCCATAGCCTCGCCTCATCATCGCCGCTCAATTCTGTGCAGGCGTATTCGTCGCCCCAAACTCGCCTTAGCCATTCCGCCTGATAAGCCACCGTGGTTTCATTATCGGCAAATCTAAAAAGCACAGTTTCAAAACCCTGCTCCGGGCCAAACCATTCTTCAAACCTCATCGAGGTCAGCACAAAAGCTGCCGGCTGCAATTCAGCGGCTTGTCCTTGCCGCGCGATGGCCGTCAGCCGCTCAGTTTTTTTCGCAGTCAGCGCAACCGTCAGACGTTTCTCCGGCAGCGGGCGAAGCTTGAATGTCGCTTCGGTGATAACCGCCAGCGTGCCGTAACTGCCGACGTAGAGCTTGTTCAAATCATAGCCCGCGACGTTCTTCACGACACGGCCACCCGACTTGCTCTGGCTGCCGTCAGCGTGCGCCAGCTTCAAGCCAATCAGGTAATCGCGCGGCGTACCGTAGCCGCATCGCAATGCGCCGCTCGAATTGCAGGCGATAATCGCGCCAATCGAGGCAGCCTTCGCGCCCGGCGGGTCCAGCGGCAGCCAAAGACGATCACGGCTAATCGTTTCGTTGAACTCACGCAGCGTCATTCCGGCTTCGACCGTGATCGTCAAATCCGCCGGGCTGTAGTCAATGATGCGGTTCATGCGTTCGAGGCTCAACACGGCATCCGCGCGCCGCAGTGGGTTGCCACACTCCAGCCAGGTTCCCCGCCCTGCCGGAACGACTGTGATGTTCATCTCAGAGCAAACACGCAGGCAGTCAGCCGTTTCTGCCGCCGAGGCAGGCTTCATGCACAGCGCGGGCGTATGTCCATCAATGCGCAACGCCGAATTCGCCGTCAGGTTGGCGCTGCCGATGATCCCCGCCAGCGCAGCAGCAAGCTCTGTCTGTGGTTTGCTCATTCGTTCTCTTCAGCTTCAGGCGACGCCTTCGCTACCATCTTAAAAGTCGAATCAAGGGGGGCGGCTGGTTGCTCAAGGGCGCGGATTCAGCCGCTTTTTCGCTCAATTCAGCGAAGCAGGCATGGAGTTGGCGCGCCAACCCCGACACATCAAGCGACATAAAAACCGGCGGCAGCTTTTGTAGCTTTTCACACACGCGCTTGTACAGCGCCCGCGCGCCATGCAGGTTGCCGCGTTCACGATGATACAAGGCGACCGCTGCTTGAATCAGCATGTGATAAAACAACTTTGCTTCGTCTGTCGAGCATAGCCAGATTTCTTCCCAGATTTCGTGTGCGTCGAAGTAACGTCCGGCGTTGAAATGCGCGATGCCTTCCAGATACTCACGCGGATAGACCTGCTCGTGTGTCGCATCGTATCCCAAACCGGTTGTGTCTTCTCGCGTGCTAGACATCATCGTCTCGTGGAGTTGTAGCGCAATCTGTTAGATTGCGCTAGCTCAACGCGATCTAACAGATTGCGCTACAGGGGCACACTCATTTGTAATTTGCTCTAAAGCTGGCTCTGGCCATGTGGCGTCAGCCGCTTGTGACGGAAATCTTCGACGCCGAAGCCGCAGAAGCGGCACGTCTTAGTTGTCGGAATTACTTTGCCGGGATTGCACAGACCTTGCGGATTGAAGACGTTGCGCACGGCCATCATGCGTTCAAGATCATCTTCAGAAAAGATCAATCGCATGGACTCAAGCTTATCCATGCCGACGCCATGCTCGCCGGTGATCGAGCCGCCGACGCTGACGCACAATTGCATGATCTCTTTCGATGCCTGTTCGACTCTGTGCCGTTCATCGGCGTCCCGGCCATCAAAACTGATATTAGGGTGCAGGTTGCCGTCGCCCGCGTGAAAGACGTTCGCCACCGTCAGATGATGCCGCTCGGCGATGCGGTAAATTTCATCGAGCACTTCAGGAAGACGCGAGCGCGGGATTACCGCATCCTGCACCATCAAGTCCGCAGCGATGCGGCCCATCGCGCCAAACGCCCGCTTGCGCGCCGCCCAGAGCTTCGTGCGCTCGGCTTCGTCTTTCGCGACGCGCACGGCGCGCGCCTGATTGCGCAAACAGATTTCAGCCGCGCGCTCTGCCGTTTGTTCAAGCCCCGCCGCCAGCCCGTCCACTTCGATGATCAGCAGCGCCGCCACGTCTGTCGGAAAGCCGCCGGCGAAAATCGAATTCTCGATGGCTTCAATCGTCCGGCGATCAATCATCTCAAGCGCGGCGGGGAGGATGCCTGCGGCGATGATTTCACTGACGCTGCGGCTCGCATCGGTCACCGTCATAAACTCCGCAAGCAGCGTCTTCACCGCCTGCGGCAGGCGCGTCAGCTTCAGCGTGGCTTTCGTTACAATGCCGAATGTGCCTTCCGAGCCGACAAATACGCCGAGCAGATCATAGCCCGGCGCATCAACGCCGCCACCTCCCAAGGTGACTACATCGCCGTTCGGCAGAACGACCTCGACGGCCAGCACATGGTTGGTCGTCATGCCGTACTTCAGACAATGCGGGCCGCCGGAGTTTTCGGCGATGTTGCCGCCGATGGTGCAAGCCATCTGGCTCGACGGATCGGGCGCGTAATGAAAGCCGTGCACTGCTGCCGCCTGCGACAACTGCACATTGATGACGCCCGGCTCGACGACCGCGAGGCGGTTTTCATAATCAAGCTTGAGAATGCGATTGAGCCGCGCCAGCTCGAAGATCACCGCGCCCTGTAAGGCCAGCGCGCCGCCGGATAGCCCTGTGCCAGCGCCGCGCGGCGTAAACGGTATGCCCGCATCAGCCAGTATCTTCACCGCAGCGGCGACTTCTTCGGCGTTTCCTGGAATGACGACAGCAATGGGCAGTTGCTTGTGCAAGGTCAGCGCATCGGCTTCATAAACCAGCAACTCGTCGCGCTCGGTCAGCACATTGCGCGCGCCGACGACGGACTTGAGTTCATCGACAACCGATGTCGGCAGCGCGTTCGGTTGTTCGTGATGGACGGATGAGGCCATTTATCAGAAATGATGAATGCAGAATGATGAATGATGAACTGAAGAGGAAAAGATAGGGGATTATTTTATTAATCCGGCGTATCGCGCCGACGCTCCGGTCCGCAATTCATCATTCATCATTCATCATTCTGCATTTCCGGTTTAGTACTTCGGCACGGTCGGGTCGACGTCGTCCGACCAGCGCAGGATGCCGCCGACGAGGTTCTTCACCTTGCGGAAGCCGGCCTGTTTGAGAAAGTCTACGGCCATGCCGCTGCGCACGCCGCTCTTGCAATGCACGACGATCTCATCGGCGCTCGATAACTCATGCACGCGCTCAGGCAGCGTGGCGCGCGGAATCAACTGCGAACCCGGTATGCGCGCGATGGCGTACTCTTCCGGCTCGCGCACATCAATCAACAGAAAGTCGTCGCCACGCTCCATCTTCGCCTTCAACTCGGCGGGCGTGATCTCGAATTCCTGGCCGACGCTGACTTCTTCTTGTGAAGTGACGCCGCAGAATTCCTGATAATCGATCAACTCGGTGATCGTCGGGTTCACGCCGCACACAGGGCAATCGGGATTCTTGCGCAGCTTCAATTCGCGGAACTTCATCTTCAGCGCATCAAACAACACCAGCCTGCCGATCAGCGATTCGCCTTTGCCTAATATCAGCTTGACGGTTTCGATGGCTTGCATGACGCCGATGATGCCCGGCAGCACACCGAGCACGCCACCTTCGGCGCAACTCGGCACCAGTCCCGGCGGCGGCGGCTCCGGGTAGAGGCAGCGATAGCACGGGCCTTCTTTGGCATAAAAGACCGTCGCCTGTCCTTCAAAGCGAAAGATCGAGCCATAAACGTTCGGCTTGCCCAACAGCACACAGGCATCGTTGACCAGATAGCGCGTCGGAAAGTTATCCGTGCCGTCAACAACGATGTCATAATCGCGGAACAGGTCTAAAGCATTCTCAGACGTGAGCGCCTCTTCGTAAGTATCGACCTGCACGAAGGGGTTGATTTCGGCGATGCGCTCTTTGGCTGAATCGAGTTTCGGGCGACCGACGTTGGCCGTCGAGTGAATGATCTGCCGCTGGAGATTGGTAAAGTCAACCACGTCGAAGTCAACGATGCCGAGCCGCCCGACGCCCGCTGCTGCCAGGTACAACGCCAGCGGCGAGCCGAGGCCGCCCGCGCCAATGCACAGGACTTTCGCGGCTTTGAGCTTCTTCTGCCCTTCGAGCGCGACTTCGGGCATGATGAGATGGCGGCTGTAGCGCAGGATCTCATCTTTATTGAGTTCGACGGCGTTGGCGGCTTCTTCTTCGATGACCGCCGCGCCGCCGGCAATCGACGGCACAATGCTGACGGTGTCGCCGTCTTTCAATTTCGTATCGCCTTTGTCCAGATAGCGTATGTCTTCGTCGTTGACATAGACGTTGACGAAGTGGCGAAGCTGGCCTTCGTCGTTATAGAGATGTTTCTTCAGGTTCGGATGCTGTTCGATAAGCGCACCGAGGGCATCGGCGACGGTGCCGGCTTCAACCGCAACCGATTCATTACCTCCTGTGAAATTTCTCAGGGCGGTCGGTACATATATGCTCACGGCCATAAGGGACTCCTATTCTGCTTGTCTGATGCGTCAGTGCTCGCCTGCAAATTAGGATTCTAATCGCGGCGATGGAAAAAAGAAAACGATGCGGGCGTTATACGATGACGGCAATGATTTGGTAGCCATGTAGGGGAGGCCCTCTGTGGCCTCCCCAGAGTTGAATGGCTGGACTTTTAAGCAACAATGAACTTCGCAGTCAGGGGCGACCACAGAGGGTCGCCCCTACATGAAGGATCATAAGCGCGCGTTATTCGTCTTCAACAATGATCGCTTCCGGCTCGAACTTTTCGTAGTCCGGCTTGTTGAACGAGTTGAGCGCAGCCGCCTTGCCTTGCTCGATTGCGACGATCACATAAGACTGATTGGCGAAGCAGGAATGATCGAAGTCGTAGCCTGACGGCTCCGCCGGGTGATCGGGGTGCGAATGATAATAGCCGACGATTTGCAGCCCGTAGCTCGCGGCATACAGATCGGCGCGTTTGTACTGTTCAGGTGTGATCCAGTAGCGGTTGGCGTGTGATTCCTGCTTGCGATAATTTTGATGTGCGGCAGGAATGTCTTCGCCGAGCGTTTCGACTTGGCGAATGGATTCATCCCATTCGTTTGTTGCCGGGTAGACTTCGACGAGCCGGTTTCCGTCGTCTTCCATCGTGCCGAGCAGAAAGCCGCAGCACTCATAAGGGTACGTCCGCTCGCCATGCTGACCGATGGCGTCGAGATGCGCTTTTGTAACTTTGATAGCCAAGTCGAGTCCTTTTGAATAATCTAATGCCAAACTCAAGGCTGTTGCTTACGGATGCGAATACTACTTGGTGATACAACACTGAATGTTTGAGGCAACTCGTCCGCATGCTCTCGAATGGCGATAGCGACAAGCTCTGCCTTCTTTTCATTAGATAGGCCAAGCAACCGTATCAGGAGTACCCCGGCATTAGCCTGACCTTGCCGATACACCAACTCGCCAAAATCCTTATCAGCGGTAACCAACAAAGCATTCCTCTCGTTAGCATGATTCAACACCAGATCGTCGGTGATGCCAGGCTCCATCTCCGCCACATACAAAACGTCATGACCTTCCTGCCGCAGCCGAGCAACAGTCTGTCTATCTACGCTTTCATCGATCAGGAGATTCATGCCACCAATTCAGGAACCGGGTAAATCACGTCCGCTTTCAACGCTTGAGCAGCAAAACCAATAGCGGCCAACACAGCTTCCTTAGTCAAACGCGGGTGGGCGTCGAGTATTTGCTCAATCGTCTCACCGGCGGCAAGCTTTTCCAAAATCAACTCGACCGTGATGCGCGTGCCTGCGATAACTGGCTTACCCATCATCACAGCAGGATTTGATCCAATGAGATTTGTTTCCATCTTTTCCTCCAATGCCGATTATACACTTCGCCCGATCAATAAAAGCCTCACAATTAATCAAACCCGATTGACGCTGCGGTGGTGGTCAATCCACGCGCACCATACCGGCTCGATCCACATCAACAGCGAAATGTAAGCGATTGCCTGCGAGCTTGGTGGCGGCGGGCCGAAGTAATTGCTGACATAAATCACCAGCAAAAACACCACGAACGCCCACAAGGCGATCTGGCCTGTGCGGTCTTTGGCGCGCGTCGTTTTCACGTACAGCCACAACCCAACAACAAACAGCAAGCCTTCGACGATGAAGGTTCCCGCTACTGAGTTCCACAAGCCGAGGCCGATCATCGTGTCACAGCCGGGATAAAGCGGCATATCAAGCCGGTGCGTAAGGGCATCGAGTATCCAGTGGCTGAAGACGCCAAAGGCCAGCACCAGCGCGCCTCTGCGATTGCGCTTCAATAACCAATAGACGCCACCATAAAGAATTGACCAGCCGATGGACGTGACCAGGCTATGTGAATACGGGATGTCGAGGATGAGCGGCGTGAACTTCGTCGCCCCCGGCTGAACCTGGACGTGCTCCAGGCCGAGCAGAAGAAAGAAGGGCCAGATCAAATCCAGAAACAACGGCGCGGCCATCAGCCAGCCGAGCGATACGTCGGGCGCGATTCTTTTCGATGCGAATCCCACAGCGTTGTGACCGATGAACATCGGTGCGCCTTCCTTTCAATCAACGTTCATCCCAGAAGCGCTCGCTGAGGTATTTGTCGGCGCTGTCTGGAAAGATGGTGACGATGACGCCGGATTCAAGTTGACTTGCTACCTTCAGCGATGCCGCTAAGGCTGCGCCCGCCGAGATGCCGACCAGCAAGCCCTCTTCCCTGCCGAGCCGCCGCGCAAAGTCGTGCGCCGCTTCGGTGCTGATCTCATAATCGGCATCGGCAAGCGCCGAATCGTAGATGCCCGGCACAATCGCCGTCTCCATGTGCTTCAAGCCTTCGAGACCGTGAAAGGCCGAGTCGGGCTGGAATGAGATACATTGAATCCGAGGATTCAATTCTTTCAAGCGGCGGGTGACGCCGACAAAGGTGCCGCTCGTGCCCAGACCTGCGACGAAGTGCGTCACCGCGCCGCCGGTCTGCTCCCAGATTTCCAGCGCCGTCGTTTCGTAATGCGCTCGCCAGTTGGCCGGGTTGTTGTACTGATCTGCATAAAAGTAGAGATCGGGGTTTTCGGCGTACAAACGGCGGGCTTCACGAATCGCGCCGTCCGAGCCTTCGAGCGGGCTGGTCAGGACAAGCTCGACGCCATAGGTGCGGAGACTCTGCTTGCGCTCGTCGCTGGCGTTTTGCGGCAAGGCGAGCTTGACCCTGTAGCCGCGCGCCGCGCCGAGCCAGCCATCAGCGATGCCTGTGTTGCCGCTCGTCGCGTCGAGGATGATCTTGTCGCGCGTGAGCTGGCCTGTGCGCTCGCCTTCCAGGATGATGTTGAGCGCGGGCCGGTCTTTGACCGAGCCGCCGGGATTGAACCACTCGGCTTTCGCATAAATCTCGACGCCACCGGTGTGCGCCGTGAGGTTGCGCATACGGATGAGCGGCGTGTTGCCGACCAGTTCCCAGGGTTCCAGCGCGGCGCTCATCCGCCGCCCAAATGCTTCATGAATTCGCATAGTTGAATAGAACAATTATTCTTGAGATAGAGCAGGTAACATGATGAATGAAGATCAAGCTCCGTAGGAGCGCAATGTTTATAGTTGGCCGGTACAATAAACAATTAAGCTCCGTCAGGAGCGTAATGTCGACATTGCGCCCCGACGGGGCTTGCGTTCTTTATCATCACTCGTTCTATAAACATTCCGTCCCTAACGGGACTTGAAGCGCCTGGCTCTCGCATTCATCTACAGAATTCGAGCATAGCTTGCGAAAGTGACAAGTGCCAAGGGGAAAGTGACAAGTAAACAGTGACAAGTGACAAGACAGTGTTCCGGATTTGATGGAGAACCGGACGCCTTAATCAACTGATGGCACTGTTTTTTCTTGTCACTTGTCACTGTTTACTTGTCACTCTCTTTATCACTTCTGTCACAGGCGCAGACTTTCCCATCTCAATCGCCGTGCGCCCTTTCAAGACAGTGCTGTATGAAATTCGTCAGCCACAGAGAGATAACGCGCGCGAAATGGCTTGGTGAAAAGCCGTAGGCGATGCGCAATTTACCGTCGAATAAGAGCGCACCAGGACTTCAAGCATGCGAGCGTAATCGGCATAGGGGTTGCTCGTTAAAACAGGAATCCCAATCAAAGGAGCTATGAGCATGGCATATCGAGACCGAAGCACGAGCCAGCCTCGCAACGACTGGGGACGCGACGACCGCGAAGGCAATCGTTACGAGCGTGGCTATGGCGAAGACTATCGCGGCTACACGCGCGGTTACAATCTGAACCGTGAGCCGAACTATCGCACTGAAACCATTGAAGGCTACAGCGGCTATGGCAGGCCTGGGGACGAAAACTACGGGCGTGGCCCGGCGGGTAGCTGGTCGCCTAACAACGCGGATCGCTATGAGACGACGCGCGGCTTTACGCAAGCCGGGCCGCAGCGTTCGCACTTGCGCTGCCGCGACATCATGACGCGTGGCGTGGCGTCCGTCCGCCGCAATACGCCGGTCGGCGAAGTCGCCCGCCTCATGCGCGACCAGGATATCGGCGCGATTCCTGTGCTTGATGAAAACGGCAAGCTCGCCGGCATTATCACCGACCGCGATCTGGTCGTGCGCGGCCTGACGGCAGACAAGCCCGAAGCTGAGTTGCTCGCCGAAGACTGCATGAGCGATGACGTTTACACAGCCAATCAAAACGACCGCGTCGTCGAAGTCATCCGCGAGATGGGCGATCATCAGATTCGCCGCATTCCCGTCGTTGACAGCCGCGACCGGCTGGTCGGCATCATCTCGACCGCGGACGTCGCGCTGCAAACCAGCAAAGATCGCGAACTGGCCGATGCGATTGAGCACATCAGCCAGCCCTCGTCATGGCTTGGCCGCCTGGCGCATTTGTTCAACTGGTAAGCGGTAACGCGAATCACTTTGCAAAGGGAGACACACATGAGCAGAAGCAAAACCGGAATGGACAGAGAGCAACGCAACGACACGCCGCAGCCGGCGAATGAGCCGCGCCCGGATAACGTCGATGAGCGGTTCACCGCCGAAAGGTATACGACGGGCCGCGAAAGCCAGCGTGAATTTCCGCGCCGCTCATCATCGCTACGCGGTCGCCGCCCGATTGAGCTTAACCGCAGCGAAGACGACCGGCTGAACCTCGACAACCCGCGAACGGCGCAGCCCTACGACCGCTACAGGTCAAGGGACATGAACAGCAGCACGAGCCGCGACTACCGCGATGTAGCGAGCGGGCGCGCATGGACGCCGCGCGCCAACGAAGGCTACGGGCAGGAGCACGGGCGCTATGGCAGCCGTGGCCAAGCGGGCCGTTATGATTCGCGCGATGCTTACCGCGAAGAAGGCTATGGCCGCCACAGCTACAACGATCTGGCTTCGGGCCGTGCCGATCACGAAGACTTCCCGCGCTATCGCCGCAACGAGGGCGCTGACAATTACGACCGCAGCGACTATCGCAAAGAGCAGCGCGATTACGACGAGCCGTACAATCGCCAGGCGCTCGGCGGGCGCTATGACGCGGAAAGCGATTATCCTTACACACCCAATGAGCGCGCTTATCAGGCCGATTACGGGGCGCGGCGCGACGCTCGCGGCGAAGAGCGCGGCTGGGGCAGAGGGCGCGATGCGTTGCGTTGCAGCGAGATCATGACGAAGAACGTCACGACCTGCGGCCCAGACACGGTCATCCGCGATGTCGCAGACATGATGGAAGATGACAACGTCGGCTCGATCCCTGTGCTCGACAACGGGCGGCTAGTGGGCATCGTCACCGACCGCGACATCGTCTGTCGGGTCATCGCCGAGGGGCTGGACACGCGCACGACGAAGGCGCGTGAAGTGATGAGCGACGAGATCATCACCTGCACGGCGGATGATTCGCTGATTGACGCCATCCGCAAGATGGGCGAGCACCAGATTCGTCGCATACCGATTTGCGACCTGAACGGGCGGCTGCGCGGCATCATCGCGCTCGGCGACATTGCGCTTGAAGCCGAACGCGATCAAGACCTCGCCAACGCCATCGAACAGATTTCGCAACCGACGCCGTATCAATCGCGGCGTATGTAAACCAGGAATGATGAATGCAAATTGATGAATGATGAATGGGAAAAACCAGATCGTTCTGGTCATTCATCATTCATCATTCATCATTTCAGACGCCTCTGTGGCAATTTCTAACTCGATAAAGGAATCAGCCGATGGCCTTAGACCTTGAAAAATACCGCAAGCTACTGATCGCAGAACGAGACCGGTTAAACCAGGAGATCCTGCCGGTCTCTGAAATCGCCGAGCCGGTGTCGGATCAGTCGGAAATCACGGCGGCGGACGCACCGCTGATCGGCGAAATCAAAGATGTGCAAAACGAAATCCTCGATATGAAGACCCACCGTCTTCAACAAGTGCTCGCCGCGCTGCAAAGCATTGACGACGGCACCTACGGCATATGCATACGTTGCGGCAAACCCATTGATCCGCGCCGCCTGGATGCCGACCCGGCTGCCATGACCTGCATGGAGTGTCTCAGCGCCGAAGAGCAGAACTTTCAAAGCGCGACGATGTAAGCGTATCCCATTTATCGCCGCGCATTCTTCTATCGTCTCCCGCCAAGATTGGTTTATCATAAGGACAACTTTGTTTTAGCGTGCTGGCGGTTGATCACAGCCGGCACGCTTGATTTCATGGCATTACCTTGAAGGTGTATGATGAGCACGAAAGTTGAAGCGCCAATCGAAGACCTCTACAACGTCCCTGATAACGGCAAGGCCGAAATCGTTGATGGAGAGTTAATCCTTATGAGCCCAACAGGTGATCTGCCCGGCACCGCAGCATTAGAAATTGTTGTCAGCCTTCGAGAGCAATCGCGTCGCACCGGCTATGGCCGCGCGTATGGCGATAACGTCGGCTTCATCGTCAACCTGCCGAATCGCAAATCGTTCTCCCCGGATGCGGCGCTCTACGTCGGCCCGCGTAGCGGCGGCAAGTTTCTCGATGGCGCTCCGGTATTTGCTGTCGAAGTCCGCAGTGAAAGCGATTACGGCCCGAAAGCCGAAGCCGCGATGGCGCGCAAGCGCCGTGATTACTTCGCTGCCGGCACGCTGGTCGTATGGGACGTTGACGTGCTCAAAGCTGAAGTCATTCGCGTTTATCGTTTTGACAATCCCGATCATCCGACCGTCTATCATCGCGGTGAAATCGCTGAAGCTGAGCCCGCCGTCCCCGGCTGGTCAATGGTGGTTGATGACTTGTTCCTTTAGTTGTTAAGCTATTGAGTGCGTTTCGGGGGAGCTGCGCAAAGGGCGCGGCTGAGAGTCCTTCAGAGGAGACCCCTTGAACCTGATGCGGATAATGCCGCCGAAGGAAGAAACTTGAAAAGGCAAAAGGCAAGAGCGACGCGGCGACGCGGCGACACGGAGACACGGAGACAGAGACGC
>JBBWZK010000018.1:0-11416 GCA_039648975.1 Blastocatellia bacterium | reverse complement strand
CCGATGCCCGCCTGACGCCCGATCTCAGATACGCCAAGATTTATGTCACGGTGATTGTCAGCGAACAGGAGATCGATGAATCGCTGGCGGCGCTCAAGCATGCCGCCGGCTTCATTCGCACACAGCTCGGCGCGGTGCTGCGCATGAAACGCACGCCGGACCTGCATTTCGTCTACGACAACACCACTGAGACTGCCACGAGAATCGAAAGGATACTTAGCGAGGAGGAAGAAAAGGCACGGGCGCGCGAACAGGTCGCGAACGCTTCGGAGCCTGGCTCTGATACAGAATGATTTTGGCTTTTAGATTTTGGATTCACGCTGCACACGGTGCGATTGGTGCGGGGCAATTCTGGCCTGTACACGGATGCGAAGAATCGGTCGGGATAAACTGTTTCGTCAGTTTAAGCCATCGGCGATTCATTCATCCGGCAATCCAAAATCCAAAATCTAAAAGCCAAAATCGGCTTGTTGCCTTGTGGATGCATTATGCTTGGTCAGGTTGTACAACTTATTGAACAGAAGCAGCGATTCATGATCACCTCGCACATCCGGCCCGATGGCGATGGACTCGGATCAGGGCTGGCGCTCTACTGGATGTTGCGCAGTCTCGGCAAAGCGGCTGACGTGGTGCTGCATGATCGCGTGCCGCCGGCTTATCACATCTTGCCCGGCTCCGACCGCGTGCTCGTGCAGCCGGACATCGCCGAGGATTACGACGCCGCCTTCATCATTGAATGCAGCGACGTCGATAGGCCAGGGCTTCCCGGCCTGCATCGCCAGTTCGTCGTCAACATCGATCATCATTCGACGACGCTGCCGTTCGGCGACATCAACTGGATAGACCCGACCGCCGCCGCCGTCGGCGAGATGATTTACAATCTCTGCAAAGCCCTCGGCGTCGAAGTCAGCAAGGAGATCGCCGACTGTATCTATACCGCCTTGCTGACCGACACCGGCAGTTTTCATTTCTCGAACACCACCGAACGCACGTTAAAGATCGCCTCCGAACTGGTGCGCTGCGGCGTCGAGCCGGCGAAGATTTCGCAGGCGCTTTTTTATTCCTATCCCTTCTCAAAAGTGAAGCTGCTCGGCCTCGCGCTTTCGGGCATCGAGCGCGACGAATCGGGGCGCATCGGCTGGGTGACGATGGATCGCGACATGATGTACGAAGCCGGCGCTTGCGAAGAAGACGCCGACGGCATCGTCAATCATGCGCTGTCGGTCGGTGAAGTCGAGGCCGTCGCCTTTTTCAAAGAGATGTCGCCGGGCGTCTATCGCATCAGCCTGCGCTCGAAGGGCCGCACCAACGTCGCGAAAGTCGCCGAGACCTTCGGCGGCGGCGGCCACCGCAACGCCGCCGGCTGCCGCATCGAAGGCGACTTTGAAGAGGTCAAGCGCCGCGTCATCGAAGGCTTGCAGATGGCCGTCGGCGTCCTGCCAGTCTCCGCTTAACCCACATAATTGGTTCCGGGATGTAGAGGCGATGACGCATGATGCGCTTCGCGCGGCGCGGGCGGCGGCTATTTCGCCAAATAACCGCGCTTCGTCCTGGTCTTGATGCCTTCGAGGTTGACTTTCAATCTGATCGCTCGCCAGCGCCCGTCTTTGCGCGTATCGCTTGCCGCATAAGCGACGCTGTAGAGGGCGTGCAGTTCGGCGGCGACCTGTTGATAAACGCCGTCGAGGTCTTCGTTGCGCCGGGCCAGGAAATAATCGCCGCCGGTCTGCTCGGCCAGCGAGCGAAGCTGTTTGCGCGCCTCCGCATAAGCCGCTTTGGAGTAGTACCTGCCCAGTTCCGGTTCGGTGTCGAAGTAGATCGGATAGATCGTCGTGTCTTCTTCAACCGCGCGCATGAGCAACTCGGCGAACGCATGTTTCGAGCCTTCCTCTTCTTCAGGGAGAAATGAGCTATCGACGCCATCGGTCAAGACGACGATGGCTTTGCGCGCCTCTTTGATTTCACCGAGCAGGTCGAAGGTCGCCCACTCCGCATCATAAAGCGACGTGCCGCCGCCGGGGTGCTTGATGTGATCAATGCAATCTTTCAAGCGCTTTCGATCACTGGTAAACCCGGAGACCAGTTTGAAGCGTGACGTGAAGATGGCGACGGCGATGCGGTCGTTCTCTTTCAGCGAATCGACAAAGCGGCTGGCGGCTTTCTTCATCGCCTTGAGTTGGCTGCCGATGCTGCCGCTCAAATCGAGCAGCAGGACGAGATTGACCGGCGCATCGACGGGCGCGAAATGGACGATCTCCTGTGCCACGCCGTCTTCGAGGATGACGAAATCCTCGCGCCTGAGCCGTGTGACTTTCTTGCCCTGCTGATCGGTGACGCTGACGTTGAGATTGACCCAGCGCGCATTGAGCTTGATCGCGCCCTCATCGCCGCCGGGGCTTTGCTGAAGGGATAGGACGACTGCGGGAGTAAAGCAAACCAGCAGAGTCAACGCTGCAAGCCGTGTTGTGAATGCCACGATGCGCCTCCCATAAGATCAGGTTAATGATTAACACTCCACCTGATGGCAATACGCAAAGGGAAGCGCAAGCGAGTGCAAATTCATTTAGAGCGGATCACCGACGCCCCTACTTGAAAACCCTCATTGCGCCCGCGCCTGGACGCCGGCGGCGTCATAGGCTTCAAGGAAGCGTTGCGCCTTGATGCCCGGACTGAGCAAGGCGACGCCGCGCGCATAATCGTAGAGCGAGAAGACGCCGACAATCTCGCCCTGATCGTTATAGACAGGACTGCCGGAGAAGCCGTCCTGCCCATCGATTTTTGCAGACCAGTACTGCGAGCCGCCGAACGCATACGAGCCGTTGAAGCTGCCCCGGCGGATCAGTTTCTCGCCGCCCGGCTGGGCAATCAAAAGCAACTGTTCATCTTTGCTGGGCTCTGTGCGGAAGGTAGGCCGCTGCACCTGCCGCGACGAACAGATGCGCAGCAGCGCGAGGTCGGCTTCCTGATCGACTTTGACCACTTTCGCCTGGCAGTCGTTGACATATATTTTCACTTCAAGTTCGTCGTCCGGCTTGAGCCCAAGCAAACGCTTCTTATGCGCGTTGAGCTTACCTGAGACGACGTGGTAGCTCGTCATGACCAGCCCCTCGCCGACGAAAAAGCCTGTCGCGTGGCCGTTCGGGGTGATCGCGCCGACCGCCGCCAGCGCCTTCAGCATGGGGTTGCGGTTCTTCTTGCTGAATTCGAGCGCCACGGTGATGGTGTGCGATTTATTCTGTTTGGCAATCTTCGTCAGCGTGTCTTGCGCTGAACCGGCAAGTGAAAGAATGAGAAGTGCGGCAAGAACGGAAACAAAGCGACCAGCCTGTCTTTTCATCTTGATCTCCTCTTTCGATGCTGAACCACTGACGGCGACGCGAGCACTAATGGTCTGCTGCTCAAACCGGATGATTGGAAGTCGCGTTACTGAAGCGAGCGCGAAGCTCTTAGACGAGCATGCCGTCCTTTGACTGCCTGCCTTCGGCGCAATCTGCCGCCCATGTCGCAACTGTTATAAGCGCAAATAGGCCGCCGGTCAAGGTGACTAGCTGATGCTGAAGGCAAGCGACCTCGTGAACGAGTCGTTGCTACCCATGCCGCCGCAGGGTCGCCCCTGCATCACTATCGATGACATGGCTTCAGCCTGGCAGGACAGAAAAAGGGCTTGAAGCACAAGTCAAAGAACCGCCATTGCCGGACGCGATGGCACTGGTCATTTCTCAATCAACAGGTCAACGACAATCGGATCGTGATCCGATAATGGTCGCCCGTGATCTGTAAGGCCGCTGAAGGTCCGCGGATCAACGCTCGCCACGCCGGTCGCCGCATCAATCAACTCGCCGGCGCGCAGTGCGCGAATGCCGCGCGCCGCCAGCCAGTCGAGCCGCAGGTCGAGCGTCAACCCTTCAGGGCCGATGCGCCGCGAGATCCACCAACGCAATGGCCGGGGCAGCTTTCTTGAATCGTCGAGACGCGACACCACAGAGCGCGCCGTCGAGCGTGTGTCATTGCAACTGGCGATGTCGTAACCGAAGCGCACCAGTTCACCTATAGCCGGTTCTTTGCGTAGCGGATTGGCGAGCCGATGCGCGAGTTTGTGACGCCGGCTACCAAGAATCAATGCGGTGTTCTTCATCGCCCGAAGGCGTGAGCCGCGCGCGAAAGTGTGCGTGTTGAGGTCGCCGCCGATGATGGCGTGGCGCGTCAAGCGGCGCGCAACGGCGCGCGCGTCTACCGCCTGAAGCATGGCGCGCATCTGGCGGGCGCGGCAGCGCGGCGTGTTGACGACATCCAGGTGCGTCGTCGCGGCAGTGAAGCGGGCCGCGCCGATTTCCAGATCGATCAGTATGCCTATGCGCCCGCCGAGCCGGCGCTCGGCGCTCTCAAAGTTCAGTTCGCAGCGCGGCAGGCGGACGATCTGCGGCGCAAAGAAAGTGTGCCGCGTCAGGATGGCGTTGCCGTGCAGGGCTGCGCGGTTCGCGCCCGGCAAGTTCACTTCGTCGCCCGCACCTTTCGTCAGTTCGAGGTATTCGACGCCATAGACGGCGTGCGCCGCAAGCTGCTGGCTCAGTTCCAGGGCGACGTGGCGATTGCCTGAACGCACCATGCCATCGTCGAGTTCGTTCAACAGCAAGAGGTCGGCATACTTGAGCGTCGGATGATGATTCAAGACCTCGACGATGCCGTCGAACTGTGTGCCGCGCTCGATATTCCACATGACGACGCGGAGGAAGTCTGCGAGGCGCGGCGTCGCACTGGCGGCGCGATAGATGCGCGGTTCATCGAGCAGTTGATGGAACTCGTTCCTGTGCGCTTGATAAAAAGCCGAGCGACGCAACTCGGCGAAGGTCTTGAAGCGCAGCAGTTCTTTGACGAGGTGTTGATGGTTGGCCGTCGCGCTTGCGGCGTCTTCGATTGCGGTCATCGTAATTGGTGTCGTCCCCTGTTCGTTATCGATCAATCGCTACATCAGGCCATCTCTTTGTCCTTATGTGGCTCGATTCAGACTGACAACCTAACATGAACGGCGCAGAGGTGACCACCGCCGGCAAGCAACCGAAAAACCGAAGCGTGATTCTAAGGGCCTGCGCGTTCGATTCGTTTTTGGTATGCTCTGACGCAAATCTCCATCATCTGCTTTGGGGAGGAAAGATCGCATGGCTGACTTGGCAATTACGCCGGTTACAAAAGAGCGTTTCAAGCAATACGAATTCTACGCCTTCAGCGTCATCGGCTTCGCGCTGAAATCATACCTGCTCGTCCGCCTGCCGTATCGTCCGTGGTACATCAACACCGCGTTGACCTTGCCCCTGTTGTTGCTCATCTACTGCTTCTTCCGCTTCCGGCAAAACATCATCATCCCCTTGAGCGTCATCGGCTGTCTGGCAGGGGCCATCACGCTTGATGTGCTCGGCAATCTCTTTCAGCTTTACGGCCACCCGTTCGGGCCGCTGCCCGATTACGACATCTTCACGCACTTCCTCGGCTCAGGCTTTTCGCTGATCCCTGTGATGTGGCTGCTCAGAGCCACGACGCGGCGCATGGGGATTCGCTTGCCGCAAGGCATGCTCAGTTTTTTTGCGACGACCGTCACCTTCAGCCTCTGCGCCTGGTATGAAATTCTTGAACTGTGGGATGAATTATTCTGGGGAGATAACGAGCGCATTCATGGGTCACACGATACGGCAAGCGATCTGCAATTCGATCTCGCAGGCATAGTCTTCTTCGCCTTGCTTGCGTCGTTGATTTACGTCTTGAAAGACCGGCGCGCAATGCGGGCGACGCTTGCCAGTTGAGGCGTCGAGTCCCTTGATGTCGAGAAGGGGCTTGCCCCCGCAGTGTCTGACTGAATCAGGACTGGCGGGGGCAAGCCCCTTTCCCGACTGTAGAGCCGGAAGCTTGCCGATGGCGATGAAAAAGTTATGCCCCCAATCGCGCCGCTGCGTGGTGCAATTGGCATCACATCATTATTCCTTTTATCACTCCGCTTCACTGAATCATCCGTGCAAGTTCGTTCAGTCAAAATAACCGATTCGCGGTAAAGGCAAGTCAGTCTGACAGGCCCGCGCCGCTCCCACCGCCCTGCCGGTTCGCTTAACAAAGTGTTCCGTTTCCGCTTGAACCGGCCAGAAATTTCACGGCATAGAAGCCATTTACGCCCGATAAAGGGTAGCCGGCGGCGGCGGTGCGCTGCGCCGGATCAAGCGCCCGGGTGCGTGGCACGGCGGTTGATTCACTGTGCCTGCGCATTAGTTTTACGGGTTGTGTCGCACGCCAAATCGCGGTGCCGTTCGACACGCCCCAGAACGAGTCGAGAAAAATAAGCGATGCCTCAAGCCCACAGGGACAGATGACAGGATGAGAGCCGCGCGAACGGCTTCATCAGTGCGCCACCGAAGTTAGCTGGTTGTATCAAGGAGCGCTTTATGCGATTGAACAAGTTCCTCACCAAAGCCTGCATCATCGTACTCGCCGCCGCCCTCGCTTTTGCGAGCGCGATGGTGATGCCGCAGATGCAGCCCTCGGTCGCGGCGCAAGTCAGTGGACAAGCCACGCCGAATGGACAAGCCGCACCGAAAGGCGCTCGCCCGGCTTCAAAACTCTCCGATGATTTGCAGAAGCGTGCCGCGAGGACATCGCCTAACACGGAAGTTTCCGTCATCCTGCAATCTGCCGGCAAGCCCTCGAAACCGCTACAAGATGCAATGAAGCGGCAGGGCGGCAAAATCAAGCGCACCTTCACCAACTTCAATACCATCAGCTTCAGCCTGCCGGTCGCGGCGCTGCAGGCGATGACTGCGCGCGACGACGTTTTGCACATTTCGCTCGACCGCACCACACAGGTCTCAGGCCACGTTGAAGAGGCCACCGGCACCGATCAAGTTCGCAGCTTTGCCGCATCAGTTACAGGCCAACTCGACGGCACAGGCATTGGCATCGCCATTCTCGATTCCGGCCTTTATGCAAGCCATCATGCATTCCTCGATGCCAACGGCAACAGCCGCATCGCCGCCAGTGTAGACTTCACAGGCGAAGGGCGCACGGACGATCTCTATGGTCATGGCACGCACGTCGCCAGCCTCGCGGCGGGCAATAGCCACGTCGCCGACGGCGCTTATACAGGGCTTGCGCCGAACGCCAAAATTCTCAACGTGCGCGTCCTCGATTCACAGGGACGCGGTTCGATGTCTGCGACCATCGCCGGCATCGACTGGTGCATCACCAACAAGAACCTTTACAACATCCGCGTGATGAATCTCAGCCTCGGCACGACTGCCGTCGAATCTTATATCGACGACCCGCTGTGCCAGGCGGTGCGCCGCGCGGTTGATGCAGGCATCGTGGTTTGCGCCGCCGCCGGCAATCTCGGCAAAGACGATCAAGGCAACCGCGTCTACGGAACGATTCATTCGCCGGGCACCGAGCCGTCGGCGTTGACGGTTGGCGCGGCCAATACCTTCGGCACGCCGCAGCATTCTGACGATAACGTGGCCAGCTACAGTTCGTGCGGCCCGACCCGCGGCTTTTACACAGACTCAGCCGGCGTCAGGCATTTCGACAATCTCGTCAAGCCGGATCTCATCGCGCCGGGCAATAAGCTGATCGACGCGAAAGCGCCCAACAACTACATGCTGCAATTGAATCCGGCGCTCGACACGGACGTCAGCACGCAGGCCGAGCACGGCATGATGAAGATGAGCGGCACCTCTATGGCGACGCCCGTAGTCGCAGGCGCGGTGGCACTGCTGCTGCAGCGCAACCCTGCGCTGACGCCGAATCTGGTGAAAGCCGTCCTCGAATTCACTGCCGATTCGCTCACAGGCATCAGCAACATCGAGCAGGGCGCAGGCGAATTGAACGTCGAAGGCGCGGTGCGGCTCGCGGGCTTGGTGCGCAGCGACGTAGCCAACCTGACGAACGGCGCGCCGCTGCTGACAGGGCCAGCGCCGACGCCGCAGACGACAATCGGCAACGTCACCTTCAACTGGAGCAGTTGGCTGGTCGAGCGATATAACGTCGTCTACGGCTCCGACCTGATGACGCAGTATCAGGGCATCTACGGGCAGAGCGTGCTGCTGTGCGACGGCTGCCTGCTGGCCAATGGCACGTTGCTATGCGACAGCACGCTGCTATCGAGCGGCACGTTGTTCAGCGACGGCGTGTTGTTTGCCGATGGCGGCGTGTTGATGCATGGAGCGCTGCTGGCCGACGGCTGTTTGCTAGCCGACGGCTGTTTGCTAGCCGACGGCGTGCTGCTCAGTGATTCGGTTCTGAGCGATTCGCTGCCGCCGTCGACTTCATCGACGCTGGCGCAATCGGCTCTGGGCGGCGACCAGACCGTCGGCATGCCGGCGGTGCACGATCACTCTACCAATTGAACGGCAGGTGGAGCGTGATGCGTGATGCGTGATGCGTGACTGAATCGTGTCGGGCCAGTCAACAAGCAATTTTATTATCACGCATCACGCATCACTCGTCACGCATCACGCATCACGTTTGAATGAGCCAGGGGAAAAGGTCAGAACAATGGGAGTGCTGCTACAGGCATGTGACGAGGCAAGGCCGTCCGGCGTCTCCACCAAAAGTGTAGCCGATCTTACTTGTCTATGGCAGGCGCAATCGTTCGGCGGTAAGCTCTGCCAGTTGCGCTGCTCGCCAGGCATCGAACAACTCACAGGCCATTCGGCGCAAGCCTTTCAAGATCCCGCCTCGCTCAACTGGCCCACGGGCCTCTGGTATCAGATCATCCACATAGACGACCGCGCCGCTTATCGCGCCGCATGGCAGCGGCTGGAGCAGGGCGAAGAATTCGACATCGAGTATCGCCTTGTCCACACAGACGGCAGCCTGCATTGGGTGCAGAACCGCGCCCTGCCGTTTATAGAGGGTGGGATTGCCAGCGGCCTGATCACAGACATCACCGACCGCAAGCGCGCCAACGACGAGCAGGCGCAGTTGCATCTCGCGCTGCAATGCGTCAGCGCCGAATGGCGGCTGATGTTTGACGCGGCAGATGCGCCGATGCTGATGCTCGATGCCGCCGGGCATGTGTTGCGCATGAATCAAGCGGCGCAAAGGCTCGCCGGCCAGCGTTATGAACACTGTCTCGGCCAGCCGCTCACCGATCTGTCGTCATCCGTCCTCTGGGTAGTCACTGACTGGCTGGCGGCGCACGCGATCAAACGTCGCCGCGCCCAATCGTGCGAGGTATACGAAGAGCCCTCCGGTCGCTGGTGGGAGGTCACCGCCAGCCAGTTCAGCGATTCGGTGATCGGCGAGCGCGTCATCGCTGTGCTGCGCGACAGCACGCAACATAAGAAAGCGGAAGAGGCCGTGCGCAACGCCGAGCGCCGCGCCGCCGCCGACCACGAAAAGCTGCTGGATCGTTTAGGCAATCTCGCGCAACGCTTCGGCTCGGTTCGCGACCTGCGCGAAATCTATCAGGCGTTGCGCGATTTCGCGTTCGCCTCGACGCCGGCTAACAGCATTTGCATATCGCTGGTCGACAACGGCATACGTAAAGCGGATTACGCCTGCTGCGACGGCCAGGAACTCGACGTTGCCGACACGCCCGGCATCACGTTGGGCGCCACCAGCCCGCATGCACGCGCCCTGGCGTCGGGACAGGTCGTGCTCACGGACGATTTCCTCAAGGCATACACCGGCCATAAGATGGTTCATCTCGGCTTCGACATTGATCCGCGCATGCCGCGTTCGGCGCTGGTCGCGCCGATGTCTGTGATGGGCCGCGTCGTCGGCTCTGTCGAAATACAGGCCATGGAAGTCGCCGCCTTCAACCATACGCACGCGACCGCCATGCGCATGGCCGCGAACCTGACGGCAGTGGCGATTGAAAACGCCCGCCTGTTCGAACGCGAGCGCCAGCGCGATGAACAGCTTCGGCAGGCGCAGAAGATGGAGGCGGTGGGCCGGCTGGCGGGCGGCGTCGCACACGATTTCAATAACCTGCTGACCGCCATCATCGGCTACGCCCAGTTGACACAGGCGCGGCTTGAGCCGGCCAGCACCCTGCGCAACGACATCACTGAGATCATCAAGGCGGGCCAGCGCGCGGCGGCGCTGACCGGCCAGTTGCTGGCCTTCAGCCGCAAGCAGGTCATCCAGCCGAAGGTGATCGATCTCAACGCCCTCATCGCCGATGTGCAAAACCTGCTCGGTCGCCTGATCGGCGAAGACATAGAGTTGCTCGCGCAGCCAGACACAGAGCTTGGCCGCATCAAGGCCGACCCCGGACAGATCGAACAGGTGGTGATGAACCTCGCCATCAACGCCCGCGACGCCATGCCCACAGGCGGCAGGCTCACCATCGCCACCGGCAACGTCACACTTGCCGAAGGCGGGCCGAACACGCCGGCGGGCGATTATTGCATGCTGGCGGTCAGCGATACGGGCTGCGGCATGGATCGCCAGACGCTGTCGCATATCTTCGAGCCTTTCTTCACGACCAAGGAGCAAGGCAAAGGCACAGGGCTGGGACTGTCGACGGTCTATGGCATCATCAGCCAGAGCGGCGGCAGCATTCAGGTAGAGAGCGATCCGGGGCGCGGCACGACCTTCAAAGTTTATTTGCCGCGCGTCGTTGCCGCAGACGAGGAAGCTAGACCCGCTCAGGCGGGCGGCGAAGCCGTCGCCGTCACCGGAACCATCCTGCTGGTTGAAGACGAGACGGTGGTGCGCCAACTGGTGCGCAGCGTTTTGCAGATGGAGGGCTTTCATGTGATTGAAGCCACCAACGGCGTCGAGGCGTTGACGACGGTTCAGCAATACGCCGGGCAGATTGATCTGTTGTTGACCGATGTGGTGATGCCGCGCATGGGCGGGCGCGAACTGGCCGAGCACATGCGGCAATTGCGCCCGGCGACGAAAGCCTTATTCATGTCGGGCTACACGGACGACGCCATCGTCCATCACGGCGTGCTCGACGACGGCCTGGCGTTCATACAAAAGCCTTTCGCTCCTGCCGCGCTGATTTGCAAAGTGCGCGAGTTGCTCGAAGAGCAGAAGCGTGCAAGCGAGCGCCGCCCGCCGGCAACCGAGCCGGCGGACAGGCCGGTTTATGATGATCCGTTGAACGACGCTTCCAGCTTGATTCATTGACGCCCGCCCGTGGTGAAGAAACTCTCATTGAGTTAGCCGCATCAACCAGCCGCGCATTGAGCGGTGCGGCGGCGCGCCAGTCGATTTTGTGATTGACAGCAGACAGGAATCGTCATAGAGTAGGCGGCGCGTGGCAGCGGTTTGGGCTAACCCCAGAAAAGCGAAAAAAGGGGGGAGGTTAGCCCAAAGAGGTAACTGTTGAGATATTTGACAATAGAATAAGAAACCTCTTTTATAATGGTGGCAAAGAGCGCGGATTTTGCGATGCCAAACCGAGGTTAGCCCAAATGGGCACTTA
>JBBWZK010000017.1:0-12099 GCA_039648975.1 Blastocatellia bacterium | reverse complement strand
TAAGTGCCCATTTGGGCTAACCTCGGTTTGGCATCGCAAAATCCGCGCTCTTTGCCACCATTATAAAAGAGGTTTCTTATTCTATTGTCAAATATCTCAACAGTTACCTCTTTGGGCTAACCTCCCCTCTTTTTTCGCTTCATGGGGGTTAGCCCAAACTGTTTTCCAAGTGCGCCTACTCTATGATGAATTGCCGGTCGTGTCAATTTCTTTTTGCAAAACTCCACAGGCCACCGCTGTCAGGCCAGGCTCTCGGCCACCGCGACTTTGGTTGATTCGGCAGCGTGTGAGAAGACCGCGCTTTGATAGAGCGCGGCGATCAACCAGCAGCACGAGAAAGTCCACAACAGGTACTGCTCGACGAAGGTCGCGGCGGGTTTCGACCAGACCGCAATCATCGCCAGCGCCAGGAAAGAACCGTCGCGCGCCACACCAGCGATCACTACCATATTCCAGACCCGCGCCACGGCTCCACCGCCCATCTGTGACGCATAGCGGCGCACGATGATGCATACAGAAACAATCGCCGCGCCCACCGTTACCGCTACCAGACGGAAGGTTCGGACATAGCCGTCGGCGGTGCCGAGCGTCGTCTGCAATAAATTGTCGCGGAAAACATAAGTCACAATCGGCAACGTCCATACGGCGAGCATGTATAGGTAATCTACCGGCAAGACTTTGAACGGCAGCCCCGTGCTCTTATACGAACGAATCGTGGTCAGCAGCGCCGCGATGAACAGCAGGTCGCCCAGCGTGTAGAGATAGCGCAACACGACGACATAAAAAAATACGCCGGCGGAAGCGCCATAGTTATATTCCGGCGCAATGCCGTAGGTCAGCGACAACAGGCGGCCTTCGGCCAGCAGCCGGACAATCATGAAGGTGACAATCAGCGTCCACGTCAGGTATCCGGGATCGCCCGCCGCAAAGGCCCTGCGCACGCGAACGAACTGCGCCAGAGCGAACAACTCGACCAGCACGGTCGCGGCAAACAGCGTCGTCGTCACCGCGCTGCCGGCGGCTGCGCCTTTCAGGCTCAGAGTGGCGGCAAAGATTACAGGGATAATTACGAGGGAGAAGATCAAAGACTTGACCAGAGATTTCGCGCTCATTTCGTTAAACTCCTTTGCCCATTCTGGCGATTTCTTCAGAGGCGCGCAAAGCGCCTGCCGTCCCCAGCCAGACGGCCATCATCGGGCGCATGGCATTGGCTAACTCCGGCACCTGGTTCGGCGTGATTTCGTCCAAGCCGATGTGCATTTTTATGCAGTAATGCTTCAGCAGGTTTCTGGCAGTTGCCTCTCCGAGCACCGGCGCAAGATAACCGAGAATTCTTTCATGCATCATGATTACAGGCTCCTGTCATTGGCGCTCGTGGCGCAATCGAGAGCAGCAAGATAAGCATTGAGCCGCGAATGAGGTTGACGTAAAGATGAACCTTGAAGATCGGGGATCAAAACGCCTGAGCAAGAAAAATATGGATTGTTCGGCGCTGTCGTTGGGAGCAGTTCTTACCCTGCGACTTGCATTATAGGGTTGGCAAGCTTGTCGTCAATAGTTTTCGCAGACCGCAACAAACGCCGTTGGGCATCTGCTTGATTCTCGCCGATGGGCTTGATTAAATGCGCAACAATGCGCTTTGAGATCATCAGCGAAATAACAGACATCGAAGCCATTGCCGTTGGCAATCGCATTCGAGACATTGCGCGGCTGCGCAGGCGCTATGGCCGGGTCGTTGGAAGAAGATGAAAGCACTGCCTCAGTACGATTGGCCAGTGGTAGAATACGTCTGGCTGAGTTGCACTGGTATGAGGCGCACGGCATAGGCAGGAAGGAAATAAAACGTAAACGCTACCTGGATTGATGCCATGAAACAACATAAAAACTCGACATCGCTATTTGCTGTCTGTATCAACAATTCCGAGTATCCGGCATCGCTGGAGTTGCATAAGATCTATCGCGTGCTGCCTGACGAAGAGGCGGAGAGCGACGGAGATTTGCGCGTCATTGATGAAAGCGGGGAAGACTACCTGTACCCTGCTGATTATTTTATGATGCTGGAATTGCCACGTGATGTACAACGTGCTTTACTGCAAGCAACTTGATCTATCCCACTCGGTGTTCATCTGTGGTTTCATTCGCTCACCAGCAGCGCTACAGGAACGCGGCGCAAGGCGTCGGCGACCGCTATGCGTTTCGTCGCATTCAATGATTCATCGGTGAAGACATTGCGCCATGCGCGCGGCGCATCCGCCGGTAATTCGACCGCCGTGTCGCGCCACACCTCGCCAAGCGGCAAGGCATCCTCGCCAACAAGTGACACCAGCAAGCGCGGCGCGATGGTCAAGGCCAGCCGCTCGCTCTGCCGGCGCGCAAAGGCGATGACGTGCGCCGCGTGCTCGCCGGTCACCACGAGCGGCAGATAATCGCCCTGCTCGAACAACTCTCGATCATCGCGCCGCGCCTGCAATGTGCGATAGATGACAAACAGCTTGATGCGCCCGTCCCGGCGCGCCGCCAGCAGTTCGTCAAGCAGCGCCGCGACGTTCGACGCTGAAGCGGCGCGCAAGCCTTCGAGCAGTTGCCGCCGCTGCTGGTAATCCACCGGGCGGCGATTGTCAGGGTCTACCAGGCTCAAGTCCCAAACTTCGGTGCCCTGATACAAATCCGGCACGCCCGGCGCAGTAAGCTTGATTACAGTCTGCGCCAGCGAGTTGAAAATGCCGTAATGCGCCACACGCTTTTGAAACGCCGTGAAGCTCTCGATAAACTCCGGCGCGGCGGTGAGCAGCTTCTCTGTGAAATCCAGCAGCGCTTCTTCGTACTCCGGATTGTTGTCGAGCCAGAAAGTATGCGTCTTCGCCTCGCGGGCGGCTTTCAACATGTAATGCTGCATGCGCTCGACAAACCCGACACGCTGGCTTTCGGTAAATGGCCACGCGCCGACGAGCGTTTGATAGAGAAAGTATTCGCGGTTGCGGCTCGGCACTTCTTCGTCCTGCACGGTGCGCTTCAGCGATTTATTCAACTTGTGCCAGAGTTCAATCTGCTTTTGCCATTCGCCGGGCATCTCTGACAGCACGTTGATGCGGGCGCGCAGGTCTTCGCCGCGCTTGGTGTCGTGCGTCGCCGTCGCGTTCATGGTGTGCGGAAACGACCGCGCTCGTCCGCTCATGGCTGCATGAAAGTCGTCAACCGAAATGCCGAAGCGTCCGGGATTGCCGCCGACTTCGTTGAGCGACACCAGCCGGTTGAACACATAAAACGCCGTGTCTTCGAGTCCCTTGGCCATCAAAGGCGAAGTGAACTGCTGAAAGCGCATCACGAAGTCGAGCCACAGCCGCTTATGATCTTCGGCCAGGTGTTAAGGGTAATCGAGCAGCAGCACCTGATGCAGAAAATCGAGCGCCCGTTCGAGTGTAGGATTCCTCACCTTGGCTTTTTCAATAGCTTCTTCAACGTGGCGGCGCTCCTGCTCGCTGATCTCGCCGCCATCGATGTAGGTTCGATAAACCGGGAAGACGGCGGCGGCTTCGCTGATCGCCTGCATCAAGGCTTCCCACGCCAGGTCGATGGCGTCGCGCGTCGTCGTCGAAATCGTCTTCAGCAGTGACGTCAGGTTGTCGAGGTCGCCGGTCAGGTGGCGCTCGATGATCAGCTTCTTCTTTTCATAAAGCAACTCATCGTATTCGAGCGTGCCATCGCTGAACGTCGAGTAAATTTGCTGAAAGCGTTGTTCGTTGCTCTGGTCAACCAACAGCTCGTTGACATAATTCAAAAAGTCGTAGCCGGTCGTGCCTTCGACCCGCCAGGCTCCCGGCAGGTGTTCGCTCAATTCCAAAATCTTTTCGACAACCAGATAAGCGCCAGGCGCGCGGCGGCGCAGGCGTTCGACGTATTCAGTCGGGTTGTAGAGGCCGTCCACATGATCAATGCGCAGGCCATGAATCTTGCCGTCGTTCAACAAGCCGAGCGCCAGGCGATGCACGAATTCAAAGACCCGCTCGTCTTCCATGCGCAGCGAAATCAATTCGTTGATGTTGAAGAAGCGCTGATAGTTGATCTCTTTGGTGGCGACGCGCCAGTATGTGAATTGAAACCACTGCTGTGCCAGCATCGCATCGAGCAGGTCTATGTCGCCGTTGAACTGCTGCACCCGGCGGTCGACGAATTCGCGCACCGCAGGGTTGTCGCGGTACATAGACCAGAGGGCATCGCGCGCCAGCAGCATCTGCGCCGTGCGCGACAGCGGATCGGCTTTCGGGTCATCCGCGAGGTTGGTAAGCACGATTACAATGCCAAGCATCTTGATGAAGTCCGAATCTTCAGCGCCCAGGCGTTCTCTTAATTCGCTCAGTTGATGGCTGATCACCGTCGCGTAAGATTCAATGCGCAATGGGTAGATCGATTCGTAATACTTCACCGCAAAATTGCCGTCGCCGTATTGCAAACTGAGTTCGCCGCTTTCGAGCGTCTCGCCGTAAGGCTTGCCGAGGAAAGGCGCGATGACTTTGCCGCGCAGGTTTTCGCGCAGGTGATCCCAGAGGATGTCGAAGAAAGCGAAGTAAGGCGAGCCGGGACCTTTCTCGAAGACGTCCATCAACATGCGGTTGCGGCTGTCGTAGGCCATGTGATTCGGCACGAAGTCCTGCAACCACGTCATGCCGTATTCGTGAACCGTCGCGATGAGCGCCTCGAACTCTTCCGGGCTGCCGAGTTCCGCATTCAACTGGTTCGGGTCGGTCACGTCATAGCCGTGCGTGCTGCCGCGCCGCGCTTTGAAAATGGGCGACGCGTAGACAGTCGAAACCCCCAGCGCCGCAAGGTAATCAATCACACTTTTGGCGGCGGCGAAGCCAAAGTCCGAATTGAATTGCAGCCGATAAGTTGCCAGCGGATTGCTCATAGTCATCTATGAATGATGAATGCGGAATGAGAAATGATGAATTGGGGGGAGTAAACGGACGTGGGATTGTCTAGTGATAATCCGCCTGCCTTTTCCTCTTTAGTTCATCATTTCTCATTCATCATTCATCATTTCCCCTTCACTATTTCCCCTTATGCGCTCTTATGACGCAGGTGATCGCTCAAACGAATGAAACGCTCGATCCACTCGGTCGCCGCGCTGTCGCCGCGCTGGTTGCGCTCGATCATCTCGCCGAGCGCCCGCTTGCTGGTGACAAATAGTTGATTGCGCACCTTGAACAGATCGAGCGGCAACTCCAGCTTTTCGAGCGCCAGGAGGAGCGCGTAGATTTGTTCGAGCGGCGCGGAGTCTTGCGGCGCGCGCGTGAACCGATCCATCAACTCTTGCGCTCGCCGGCTGGCAACGAAGCCGAGTGTCGTGCGATCAACCTCAAAGCGCCAGCGACTGACTTCGGCTATCAAGCCGGCGACCTGCGCCGCATCGAATTCCGGGTTCTCGATGGCGCGGTGCAGGTCGCTATTGATCGTCAACTCCGCCGTCACCAACAAGGCTTTCGGAAGCGGCGCGCGCTGTTCGCGCATCGCCCGCATGATCGGATAGTGATGGCTATAGATGCGGCGAAACGAGCCGGACACTTCATCGAACGTTGACTTCAGTATGCGATCCCACACCTTGCGCTGCTCGTCGCGGAACAGGTGCCACAGTGAATAATTGTGCGTCTCGAAATGCTTGTCCAGCAGGCGAATGATTTCCGCGAGATCGCTGCGATTAAACGCTTCTTTGATGTCGCGGCGCATCCGCGCGAAACTCGCTTCATCAACAAACTCGCGCACGCCGCCCAACAGATTGTGATCGCCGAGATGCAAGACGGCAAAAGCGATCTGGCTCTCAGAGGCGGTGACGTTCGAGCGCAGATGCGCAGAACCGATGGCCAGTTTCTGGCGACCCGCTTCGGTGCGTTCAAAAGCCAGACGCCTGGCTTTATAAGCGTAGATCGGCGTTTCGTCAGCGTAATCTTCAAACAGCGACGAGATGGCGTAATGCGCGCCGACGCGCAGCAGGTCGACCATCATCGGCTTGACGAAGCGGCGATAGACATCCGCGCCTGTCGGATGCTCGGCGACGTTGGAGGGCGCGCGCTTGAGCATTTCGATGAATTGCGGTTCAAGATCAAGGCCCGCCGTCTTTTCGGCAAGCTGGATGGCGCGCGCCGCATAAGCCATCACCTGTGTGGTTTCGATTCCAGAAATCTCGTCAAAGAACCAGCCGCAACTGGTGTACATCAGCATAGCATGGCGCTGCATTTCCAGCAGGCGGAAGACGCATACATCATCGTCTTTCGACCATTCGCGTCTGGCGTGCGCCGCGAAAAACCGGGCGACGTTTTCATTGCTGCGGTCGAGAATGATGTCAATATAATCGTCGCGCGCCCGCCACGCATCGCGGACATAGTCGGCCATCGCCTTTTCGTAAATCACCGTCAACTCGTCGCGCAGCCAATCCATCGCCTCGCGCAGCGGGCGACGCCACGCCTGCGACCAATCCTTGCGGCCCATATTGCAGCCGCAGTTGCTGCGCCAGCGCTCGATGCCATGCGCACAACTCCATGATGTATTCTCGATGATCTCGACTTCGTGGGACGGCGCATGCTGTTCGAGAAATTCGCCGTAAACCGTCAACTCGGCCAGCCGGTTCGCTTCGATGTGGTACAGGCAGTAAGCCAGCGCCATGTCGCCGAAGCGATGATGGTGGCCGTAGGTTTCGCCGTCGGTTGCTACATGGACGATTTGCGCATCGCTGCGATTGTCGTCGAACGCGCCGAGCAAACGGTTGGCGAATTCCACGCCGCTCGCCAGTAGCCCGCCAAAAGCGACCTCCTGGGCAATCGGCCCATCATAAAAGAACAGGTTGATCGACCGGCCAGACGGCAGACGGCAGCGATAAGCCATGCGCGGATCGATGCGTCCGCTCGACACATCGCGCCAACGCTTCAAGCCGAGTTTGCGAATGCGCCCGGCCTGGCGCGGCGCAAGAATCGTGAAGAGGATTTCCTGTTCGGCGAGCACTTCGAGCGTCGCTATATCAACGGCGGTTTCGGCAAGCCACATGCCTTCAGGCCGGCGACCGAAGCGCTGCACGAAATCCTGTATGCCCCAGATGACCTGCGTGCGTTGATCGCGCGCACTGGCCAGCGGCATGATGATGTGATTGTAAACCTGCGCGATGGCCGAGCCGTGACCGTTAAACCGCTCGCGGCTTTCGCCGTCAGCTTCGATGATGGCCGCGTAAACCTCTTTGGCATGACGCGCCATCCAACTCATCAGCGTCGGCCCGAAGTTGAAGCTGATGCGCGAGTAGTTGTTGACGATTTCGGTGATGCTCTTGTCGGGCGCAAGGATACGCGAGACGGCGTTCGGCGTGTAGCATTCAGCGGTGATGCGTTCGTTCCAGTCGTGATAAGGATAAGCCGAATCTTGCAACTCGACCTCTTCGAGCCAGGGATTTTCTCTCGGCGGCTGGTAGAAATGTCCGTGAATGCAGATGCTGCGATTCATTCGCCGTCTCCGTTATCTGCCTTGCAAAATATTAGCGTAAGCAATCAACTCGCGTGCCCTGCGACAATCAGCCGCATACGATTCCCGGCAGCGCGAATAGTCGCCTCAGAGATTGAACTTAGAAAATGGATCAAGCAGGCGGGGGCAATAGACGCGGCGGGCTGCGGGCAGCATCTCTGTCGCTTCCTGTCGCAAGTTCGCATGATCATGACTAACTATTGCCTGAAGCAGCCGCCGCGAGCAAGCAGGCGACCGTAGTTTTTTCTATCTCCGAGCCTGCCGAATGACGGCTCACGCAGGGGCGGCATGGCGCGGCTGACATCTTCACATGGATAGACTACAATGGTGAGCACTGGTCGTCAGCCGTTGATGATTTGCTGTAGGGACAAAAGAGCATGAGCTTGCCGCATTCACCGCCTCGCTACACGGTCGAAGAATATCTCGCGTTGGAGCGAGCTTCTGAAGAGCGTTATGAATTTCTCGATGGGCAGGTGTATCTGATGGCGGGCGAAAGCCCTGATCATGGGACGATCTGCACTAACATCAGCGGCCAGCTTTATAATCAATTAAAAGGGAATCCCTGTCAGGTGTTCTCCAAAGACATGAAAGTTCGTAGCGGCCCGCAGCCAAAATCGCGCTATGAGATCAAAGGGTTATATTCGTATCCTGATCTGGTAGTTGTCTGCGGAGAGTTGCAATTTCACGATGAATACCGCGACGTGCTTCTCAATCCGACGGTCATCGTCGAAGTCTTATCGCCATCCACCGAAGCCTTTGATCGCGGCGAAAAATGGTCGCCTTATCAAACCTGGCTGCCGTCATTGACGCATTATGTCCTGGTTTCTCAATCAAAGCCTCAGCTTGAACATTATCTGCGCCAGCCAAATGGTGAATGGCTTTACTCTTCAGTGAAAGCGCTTGAAGGAAGCCTCCATCTCTCTTCCATGGATTGCAATCTACGACTGTTAGAAGTCTACGCCCGAATCGTTTTTCCGGTCGAATCGCCTGAGCCATTTGATGAAGAAGGATAACGGCTATATCCGGTTGAGAATCAGTGATCAGTTGCCGAGAACTCGCGCCAGTGCGCTTCCAGGCGGGCTTTCAATTCCTTGTCTTTGAAGCCGTGCAGGTAAGGCGAGAATGGCTTGCGGCGCGTGTGGTAGAGATCAAAGAAGCCCAGACTCTTTTCGTCTTCATTGAGAATCAACAGGCGCGCGAACTGATCGTTGTAGAGGCAATCAAACGCCGCGTCAATTCCCTTCACCATCAGGAACTCGATGAAGCGCTCCTTCTTGTCGAGCAGTTCAATGACCAGCGGATCGGTTGCCGCCTGGCTGGCTTCGCTTGCGATATCGCGCTCGGCCATCTGCGCGAGCGCGCCCTGCTTGGCCAGCGCGTCGGCGCGGTCGTTCCAGCGATTGCCTGTGTGCGCGGCGACCTTGCGCCAGCGAATGCGCATGCCTGACTCGCGCACCGTTCGGCCATACGCCTGGGTCATCGGCTGATTGGCCTTCCACGCGCCGGTCGCCCATTTCTCAACGCCATAGTAGTCGTAGAAAATCTCTATCTCGCTGACATCGTTTTGCCGGCACCACGCCAGACCTTCTTCGACGGCGCGCAGTTCGCCTGCCACCTGGCGCGTGCCGTTGACTTCGGCAGCCCCGACCGGGCCGCAGCGTTCAGCAACGACGGCGGCGTCTTTCAAGATCACCACGCCATAGCCGGTAGCCTTGTTGATGTACGAGCCGTCAACGTACATCTGCCAGCCGCGCGCCGGCGCTTTGTTGACACTCGCCTCATCGTGCCAGCACGCTTCGAGCTGGGCGACGAGCGCCTGGTTTTTCAGTTCGTGCGTCTTCAGAGAAAACGTATTGGCTTTAGGGCTGAAGTAGAGATTGACGTTGCCGTAATCTCGACCACTAAGCGACACGGCAACCTTGACGGTGTAATCGCGGAAAGACTCATCGATAATCGCGCTGCCGATCCCGCCACGATTGAGCACGGCGATGAATGCGTTGGCCCGTGCGCGTAGTTTATCTTCAAACAAATATCCCATCGGTTCGTCTCATCAATCAAACTGTCGCCGGCAAAAAATCGCCGGAGGACGCAAGCGGTCAACCTGTGCGCTCCCGTTGTGCAAGCTTCATGAAGGATAAAGCTTTTTGCGCGATTCGTCGCCTGTCGGCGGCGCGACGAAAGCCGATGTGGCGGTTTATGCGGTCAGTCGCGGGTTGCCGAATTGGCTGACGCTTGTTCAGCCTGATGCGCCAGGGCGAAGTCAACGGTCAACAGCACATCGGTGAGGTCGAAGGGCTTGGAAAGGAAATCGAAGGCCCCGGCTTCTCGCGCTTCGGTTGCCGCTTCCAGATCAATCTTGCCGGAGATCAGGACAACCACGGTCCGCGAGTTGCGCGCCGCAATGCGGCGGCACAGCTCAAGCCCTGATGTTCCGGGCAATCCGATGTCGGCCAGCACAAGATGAAAGCATTGCGAGTTGAGCAGTCGGATCGCTGCCTCTGCGGTGCCGGCGGCCTGGCAGTGGAATCGTTCACCGAGCAGCGCCATGAGTAATGCGCGGATGGACAATTCATCTTCGACGATGAGGATAGATGTTTCGCAGTCTGTCATTGCAATCTCCCAAGACAGCTCCGCCTCTTCGCGCGACGGGCGCGAACGTCAATGTGAATTTCCGGGGAACGCGCGAAGATCAGCGGGACAAAATATCAACAAGCTATTATTTATGAGTGGAAATTGTCGTCAACAAGTCACCAAGTCAACGACATCAGTATAAAATATATTTACTAGTGATGCAAGCTACAAAATATTTGCGCGCCGCACGCCTGCCTTCCCACCGCGGCGGTTAATCTTTTGCAGGGCGCTCAGTGAGGGACGTAGTGGGGCGGATGAATTCAAAATGCGTGGCGTCGTCGTCGCCGCCCCAACTGAAATCGAACTCGCGGAAGATCGGCACCAGTTCGAGGAGCGAACCGCGCTGCCCCTTCGGCGCGGCGTGTTGGCCCGGCAGATTGTATTGGCGATTGAGGTCGAAACCGATACCGAGAGCGTGAGTTGACGGGCCGCCGCCGGCGCCGCGCTTGAAGTTGAGAATCGCCGTATCGTCGGGCCGCACGAATCCATTATCCCAGGTCAACACGCGGTCCAGCAGACCGCGCGCGTTGATCTCTCGAAAAGCCGCTTGCAACTGCGCCGCCGCAATGCGGTTGAACTGGACTCTCTCATTGAGCGGCTGGGCAATCTCGCGCAGTTCCGGCACCTCGACCTTGATGATGTTATTCTCAATCCAACCGTCGTAAAACTCCATGCGGCCATCGGCAAGCCGGCGCAACTTGATGTCGCCGACTATCGGGTGCGGATAGATGACCACATCGCCGCGGAAATATTCATCGGCAACGTCGAGCAATTTCTCGTTCTGCTGCGCCAGCGCCTCTTGTTGTTGCAATTTCTCTTCGACGACTTCGTCACGCTGTTCCTCTACGACGTGCAGGAGCTTGTCCTTGCGCTCGGCCTCGCGCTCCAGGTTGTAGTTCTTAATCAGGGTGTACACGGCTGCCGAGCCGAAGATGAGCAGCGGCACGAGGAAATAAAACGTGATGACGATGTTGCGATGCCGGCGGCGGCTCTTGTCGAGAAAGGCCATCGCGGCGTCGAAATCTTCGTTGTAGCGCGCCGCCCACGTGCGCGTCGGCTGCGTCCGCGTCCGCCAGCCGAGCGCATAAGCGAGTTGGGGATTTCGCCACAGCTTCGTCCGGCGTTCTCTATACAACACCGCCGCGTCGACGATGCGCAGATAAGTCTTGCGCGATTCGGCTTCGGCGTTGACCCAGTCGCCGAGCCGCGTCCACTGGCGAATCAGGCTTTCGTGCGAAATATCAATCGTCACGTCGCCCGACAGTTTATCTTCGTAGAGATTGACGAAGTTGCGGCGATTGCTGCGAAAGCGGTCGATGATCGCCAGAACCTGCTGGCGGGCTGCGCCGGTGATCGCTTCAATCTCGCTCAGACGCGCCGGGCGGCGAATGCGGCGGCCTCGCGGATCGGTGTCGGTGAGCGCCTGGAACATACGCTCTGTAATCTTCACCTCATCGTCGCTCAAGCCCGCCAGGGCGCATTCGGCATCCTTCGATAAGGCTTCCTTGATGGTGCCGACGTTTTCGTAATGCGTCAGGTCAATCGCGCCGTCGCCGGCGCGCTGCCAGTCTTCCCAGGTGCGCATTAGCGCGTGCTGCATGACCGGCAGTTGATCGGATTTATCGCCGGCGTCGTTGAGCACACGGTCGAGCAGGCGTTGTGTAATGTTTGCCCCAAACAGCCGTATAGGCCCTTCGATGGCTTCCTGCCGCTGGCGGCGCGTCAAGCGCGGCACCAGGTACTGGCTGCGGTTCATGGCTTCCGGCAGGCCGAAGAAGTTGTCGCAGTCGCCGATAAAATCCGAGCGCATCGTGATGACGACGAAAATCGGCAACTCGCGCTGCGCTGCCAGTTCGAGCAGCAGCGCCACGAACTCTTCAGCTTCGTTGCGCTTCTCGGCGCTTTCATCGCGCAAGGCGAAGCGAAACAGCTCTTCAAACTGATCGACGAGCAGCAGCAGGTTGGTAT
>JBBWZK010000013.1:0-20216 GCA_039648975.1 Blastocatellia bacterium | reverse complement strand
ACACGACGCGGCGCCGCGCCGCCCCGGCGACGCGGGGACAGACAACCTCCTTGCCTCTGTCGCCGCGTCGCCGCGTCGCCGTGTCGCCGCGTCGCACTTGTGCGCAGCACGCATCTTGACCGCCCGCGCCTCGCGCGCATAAGATAGCGGCTGTTTTAGAGCGACCTGCAAATCAGTTTACCCATACAGCGCAATCGGTCAGATTGCGCCAGCACTGCGCAATCGGTCAGGTTGCGCTACGTCCAAAGGAGCGAAGAGAGTGCTGCAAGAATTCAAGAAGTTCGTTGCACGAGGCAATGTCATTGACCTGGCCGTCGGCGTCATCATCGGCGCGGCCTTCGGCAAGATCGTCACGTCGCTGGTCGAAGGCATTATCATGCCGCCCATCGGCATGCTGCTCGGCAAAGTCGATTTCACTAACCTTTACATGGTGCTCGATCACTCGAAAGGCGAGCCGGCATCCTTGGCCGACGCCAAGGCGAAAGCCATTCCGGTCTTCGCTTATGGCCAGTTCATTAACGATGTGATCAACTTTATCATCATCGCGTTTGTGATCTTTCTGCTCATCCGTGTAGTCAATCGCATCAAGGGCCCCGAAGAAGCTCCCGCGCCGACGACGAAAGCTTGCCCGATGTGCGCGACCGACATCCCGCTCGCGGCCATGCGCTGCCCGCATTGCACCTCCGAGTTACCGCCTCATCAGGTTGCTCGCCTGGCGGATTCCGTTTGAGCAAAGCGCCGGGCGACGACTGGCCGCATCACCTCCTTCGGCCAGTCCCGTAGAGACGCAAGGTTTATAGTTGCTTGCATTACAAAGAGCGCCAGCCCCGTCAATCCTTACGAGCTTCGCTAGGCGTGTCTAACGTTGACGACTGGCCGGCATCGGTGGTTTAGTTGTTCGCCAACCGCATAATAGAGAGGAGCAAATTGTGGCGCAAAATCAAAGCAGCCGATACATTCTTTCGATCACCATCATCGGCATCTTGTTTTTCATCTTTGGATTTGTCACATGGCTGAATGGCACGCTGATCCCGTTTCTCAAGCTGGCCTGCGATCTGCGCACCGACGCACAGGCGCTGCTGGTCACCTTCGCCTTTTATATCGCCTATTTCTTTCTCGCCATTCCGTCGTCGTTCATTTTGGGCAAGACCGGCTATAAGAAGGGCATGTCGTTAGGGCTGCTCATCATGGCGTTTGGCGCTCTACTGTTCATTCCGGCAGCCATGGCGCGGAACTTCTGGCTCTTTCTCGGCGGTCTCTTCATTCTGGGCATGGGACTGGCGTTGTTGCAGACCGCTGCCAATCCTTACATCGCCATCATCGGGCCGATTGAATCGGCGGCCAAGCGCATCAGCATTATGGGCATCTGCAATAAAGTGGCAGGCGCGTTGAGCCCTGTGATCTTAAGCTCGATTGTGCTCAAGGGCGCGAGCGAGATTGAAGCGAAAGTCGCGGCGGCTGATCCGCTGACGCGCGCCGATCTTCTGCAACAACTGTCTCACAGAGTGATTGCGCCTTACGCGGCGATGGCGGTCGTGCTGGTGCTGCTGGCGCTGATGATTCGCCTGTCGCCGCTGCCGGAGATTGAGGCGCACGGCGAAGAGGCAAGCCCTGGCGCAGGCGCTGTCGTCCGCACAAGCATCCTACAGTTTCCACACCTGCTGTTGGGCGTCGTCTGCATCTTCGTTTACGTTGGCGCGGAGGTCATGGCCGGCGACGTGATCGTCATCTATGGCAAGGCCCTCGGCTTGAGCCTTGATGTCACGAAGAATCTGACCGCCTATACGCTGTGGTCTATGGTGGTCGGCTACATCATCGGCGTGGCGACGATTCCGAAGTACATCAAGCAGGAGACGGCGCTGAAGCTTTCCGCGGTGACCGGCCTGGTCTTTACCGCGCTGGCGTTCATCACACATGGCTACATCAGCATTTTGTTCGTCGCCCTGCTGGGATTAGCCAACTCGCTGATGTGGCCGGCTATTTTCCCTATGGCGATTCGTGGATTGGGACGCTTCACCAAGATCGGCGCGGCGCTGCTCATCATGGGAATTGCCGGCGGCGCCATCGTGCCGCAAATTTATGCACGGCTGAAGGATGTCATGTCGCCGTCGTCGGCATTCTTCTGGAGCATGCTGCCGTGCTATCTCTACATCCTTTATTACGCGATGAAGGGGCACCGTGTGGGAGAGCGGAAAGTCAGCCGGCTCACTGCTCCCGCTACGGCTGATTGATGCAGGGATGATCCTGGGAGCGCGGGCGTCTCGCTCGCCGGGTTGGCGAATGCGAAAAGTTGCGGGCGAGACGCCCGCGTTCCCAGGGATTGTGATCCTCTAAGGCGATGAATCAACCGGACGCTATCAACGGTGATGTAGTGCGTGTATCGCGTCGCGCGCGGCTCGATCAATTGCGCCATCGCTTTCGCGCGCTGTATGGTGACGGCCCTGTGAGCGTCTGGCGCGCGCCGGCGCGGATCAACATTATTGGCGAACACGTTGATTATGTTTCATACCTGCCGACGGCCTCGCTGCCGTTTGCCAGCCGCGAACATGCGATGCTGATGCTCTACCGCGCCGCGCCAGACAAGGGCGTGCGCGGCGCATCGATGCATGACGCTTACGCGCCGTTCGCGTTTGATCTAGGCGACGGGCCGCCGCCGAGCGCTGCGATGGAATTGGCGTGGCTCGCTTACCTGATCAACTCCCGGATTCCCGCGCCGCACTGGAGCAACTACGTGAAAGGCGCGGCGTTTTTCGCTGGGTTGAAATACGGCGAGCCGATCCGTCAGGGGGTTGATTTTCTGATCGATTCAAACATCCCGCCGAGCGGCGGCGCGTCTTCGTCGTCGGCGCTCACGGTGTTGGCCGGCGCGGCCTTGCGTGAAGTCAATCAGCTTGGCTATTCGCCTGACGAACTGGCGCGCGACTCGGCGCAGGCGGAATGGTTCCTGGGCACGCGCGGCGGCGCGATGGATCATCTGACGATCTGCCTGGCGCGCTGTCATCGCGCCGTACACATACGCTATGCGGATCAGCGCAGCGAACTTGCGCCGCTGCCGGGCGATGAGTTTCGCTGGGTAACTTTCTTTACACACGCCGCCGACAAAGGCCGCGACGTGATGCTCGAATACAACGAGCGCGCTGCCGTGTCGCGCCTGCTCATTCCGGCGATGATTCGCGATTGGCAGCGTGATCATCCGCCGCTTGCCGAAGCCTGGGCTGACGCATTGAAACGGATGAACTCTGCGCCGTCCACAGCGCTCGATCAGCTTGAGTCCTTGCTGGGCGAGTTGCCTGCACAAATCACCTTTGCTGAAGTCGCGCGCCGCAACCAAGATGTTTATGCCGAGTGCGAAGGCGCTTTTCCGACGCTGGTGGCGGCGCGGCGCGATCAGCCTTTGAAGCTGCGCGCCCGCGCACGGCATCACCTCACAGAGACGCGTCGCGTCGCTGAAGCCGTGCGCCTGTTGCGCGCGACGTTTGACGAAGAGGTCACGCAGGGGACGGAACTGATAGACGACCGCGTGCACGAACTGGGGGCGCTCATCAACGCGTCGCACGAAAGCCTGCGCGACCTTTATGAAGTCAGCACGCCGGAGGTCGAGGAATTGATGAGCATCTTGCGCAACGATGCGAATGTCTATGGGGCGCGCTTGATGGGCGGCGGTTTCGGCGGCAACCTGCTGGCGTTGACAAAGGTGAGCCATGTTACACAACTGATCGACCGCGCGCAGACGGAATTTTACGGCCCGCGCGGGCGCGACGGTCTCAACGAAGGCGCGGTGATGGTGTCCACATCGGGCGATGGCCTCTGTAGCGTAAGCTGTTAGCTTGCGCTGCGACTAACGCAAGCTAACAGCTTGCGCTACAGAAACGGAGGATGAATGCGACGACTTGTGATTGGGTTGCTGACTCTCCTGTTGATCGCGTGTACGGCATCGCCTCAAGCGACGGCGAATAAATCGGCGGCGACGGTCGTGCTGTTATCGATTGACGGGCTGAAGCCCGACTATATCATCGAAGCCGACAAACACGGCCTGAAGATTCCGAATCTCAGAAAGCTATTCACGGACGGCGCGCACGCCAGCGGCGTTCAAGGCGTGCTGCCGACCGTCACCTATCCGAGCCACACGACGATGCTCACAGGCGTCGCGCCGGCGCGTCATGGCATTTTCTACAACACCACCTTCGATCCGCTGCGCAAGAACTACGACGGCTGGTACTGGTACGCCGAAGACATCCGCGTGCCGACGCTCTGGGACGTGGCGACGAAAGCCGGACTCATCACCGCAAGCCTGGACTGGCCGGTGAACGTCGGCGCGCCGGTCACCTACAACATTGCGCAAGTCTGGCGCGCATCGACGCCCGACGACCGCAAGCTGATTCGCGCGCTGTCGACGCCCGGCCTGGTCGCCGAAGCCGAGCGCGCCGTCGGGCCTTTTGCCGAAGGCAACGATTATACGACGGAAGGCGACAGGCGGCGCGCGGCGTTCATCGCCTGGCTGCTTGAAAACAAGAAGCCGCAATTTCTGACCTGTTACTTTGGCGCGCTCGACACAGACGAGCACGAAGCCGGCCCCTATAGCGCCAAAGCGTTTGCGACGCTCGAAGCGCTCGATGCGCTCGTCGGGCAGGTGTGGCAGGCGGCAGCGCGCGCCGGCAATGGCAACGTTGTCCTGTGCGTCGTTTCTGATCATGGATTCGTTCGTGTGGATAAAGCCCTGCGCTTGAACGTCGCGTTGCGTGACGCGGGATTGATCGACACGGACGCTAAAGGCAACGTGAAATCGTGGCGGGCCATGGCCTGGAACGGCGGCGGCTCGTCGGCCATCATGTTGAAAGACGCGGCTGATTCGGAAGCGCGGCAGAAGGTGCGCGCGCTGCTCGCGCGATTCGCCACGGATCCGGCAGGCGGCGTGCTGCGCGTCATCGACACCACTGAGGCGCAAAAGATGGGCGGTTTCCCTGAAGCCGCTTTCGTGGTCTGCGCGCGACCGGGTTATGCGATCAGCACGAGCTTTGAAGGCGCTGTGACCGGCGCTACAAAAGTCGGCGGCACGCACGGCTATTTTCCTGAGCTTCACGAGATGGATTCAGCGTTTTTCATCGCCGGACAGGGCATTGCGGCGGGCCGCGATCTCGGTCGCATAGATATGCGCGACATCGCGCCGACTCTTGCCGCTTTGCTGGGCGTCAAGCTGCCGGATGCCGAAGGCCGCGATCTGCTCGGTCAAGCTTCGAGATAGCCAAGCCATTCTCTAACGCGAGCGGCGTCAACCGCGCCGTCAACAGTGGCAGGCCGGCGCACGCCTCTGCCGATGTGGAATTCGCGAATCCCTGTCTGGCGGCGAATCGCCTGGATCGTTGCCGCCTCCATGCCGCCGCCTGCGAGGATAGAGATTTCAGGCCGGGCAGCGGCTTCGCAAGCCGCTAGTTGGGCGATGCGTTGCGTGAGAGTCGCGCCTGTGCCGCTCGTCAGTATGCGATCAATTTGCGGATATGATTTGAGCCGGTGAATGGCCGCGAGCGGGTCGCGCAATTGCTCGAAGGCGCGATGAAAGGTGACGCGCAAGTTCGGCGCGCTGGCGAGCACACGCGCCAACAGGCGTTCATCGACAGCGCCATCAAGCAGGAAGCCGCAGACCAGGCCATCAATGCCGTTCGCGGCCAGATCACGCGCCGTGGCGCAGAGCTTCGCGCCTTCGCTTTCGTCGCGCACCTCGAAGTCTTCGCTATGGCGCAGCATCACGCGCACAGAAATGCGGACGCGGCTGACCACTTCGCGCACGAGTTCAAGCGGCGGCGTCAGGCCACCGAGATCAAAGCGGCTGATCAGTTCGATGCGATGCGCACCGCCGCGTTCGGCGGCTAAGGCATCAGCGACCGAAGCGGCGATGACTTCCAAAAAGATGGCCGGGTGATTCGTTGGTTCATTCATCGGTGCGATGCTTGCCCACAGGCAAACGGATTTTAATATTAACCGAGCGGAGAAAAAATCATGAGCAAAAAAGAGACGAAGCTGTCGCGCCGCGACCTGCTCAAATCGGCAACCGTTGCCGGCGCGGGCCTGGGCTTTTCAGGATGGGCGTTTGGTAATGAATCCAACAAACCTCTAAGCGAATGGCTCGTCGGGCCAAAGACCGCAAATAAAAGCGTGATGGACTTGAAGTTCGAGCCGCGCGACCGTGTTCGATTAGGCGTTATCGGTGTCGGCGCGCGCGGCACGAGCATGCTGGATGAGTTCCTAGGCGTTGACGGCGTCGACATCACCGCCGTGTGCGACATCGTTAAAGATAAGGTCACCGCCGCCCAGCGCATCATCGAGAAGGCCGGCCAGAAGACGCCCGCCGGTTACGTGAACGGCGATCATGATTTTGAAAATCTCTGCAAGCGTGACGACATAGATTTCATCTACATCGCGACGCCTTGGGACTGGCACGTACCGATGGCGCTGGCGGCGATGAACCATGGCAAGCACACCGGCGTCGAAGTGCCCGTGGCGACCACCCTCGAAGATTGCTGGAAACTCGTCGATGCGTCGGAGAAGACGCGCCGCCACTGCATGATCATGGAGAATTGCTGTTACGGTTATAACGAAATGATGGTGCTCAACATGGCGCGCGCCGGCGTCTTCGGCGATCTGGTACACGGCGAAGCCGCCTACATTCACGACCTGCGCGAGTTGTTGTTCCAGGACGAAAGCGAAGGGTTATGGCGGCGCTTCCCGCACATCACGCGCGACGGCAATCTCTACCCGACACATGGGCTTGGGCCGGTGGCGCAATATATGGACATACATCGCGGCGACCGCTTCGATTATCTGGTTTCAATGAGTTCGTTATCGGTCAGCCTTGCCGCCTTTCGCGAAACCCACATTCCGGCGGATAGCCCGAAGCGTAAAGAAAAATACAAATGCGGCGACATGAACACCAGCATCATCAAGACCGTCAGAGGCCGCACCATTATGCTGCAACACACGGTGACGACGCCGCGCCCGTATGATCGCTTGAACCTGATCTCCGGCACCAAGGGGGTGTTCCGCGATTACCCGCCGCGCTTCTACGTTGACGGCCAGGCAGGCGGCGAGAAGTGGATGGCGATTGACCAGTACAAAACGCAATACGAGCATCCGCTATGGAAGAACATTGGCGAGATCGCTCGCAAGCGCGGCGGTCACGGCGGCATGGATTTCATCATGGTTTATCGCCTTGTCGACTGCCTCCGCAAAGGGCTCATGCCGGACTTGAACGTCTACGACGCGGCGGCGTGGAGCGCTCCCGGCCCGTTAAGCGATATGTCGGTTGCGCAGGGCAGCCTGCCTGTGAAGTTTCCTGACTTCACGCGCGGGCGCTGGCAGCAGGCACAGTAAATTGAAAGCCACATCCGTAGAAAAAGTGCAAGCGCCATAGTTTTGCAATTCGCCGACAGTTTTTGCAGCTTTTTACATTTGCATCAACACATTTACATCGTCGCGCCGTAGAATCCTTGCTGACACACAGAGCAAGTTCAAAGAGTTTCTCGACTACCAGTGGGAGGGGTTCTAAGGATGCCACGTTCTATCCTGCTGGTCGCCATTCTGCTAACCCTTCTGACCGTTCCCGCCAACGTAGCGGGGCAGAACGCGACCACCGCGCAAACCGCCGACGCGCTCTACAGCGCGCAGAAGTGGGCCGAAGCCGCCGTCGCTTACGGCCAGATCACCAAAAGCGAACCACAGAATGCCCGCGCTTGGTATAGGCTCGGCTTCGCGCTGCATTCGCTCAACAAATTCGATCAGGCGGTCATCGCTTTCGAGCACGCGGTTGAAATCAATCACAATCCCATAGCTATGTACAATCTCGCCTGCGGCTATGCGCGACTGGGCAATAAAGATCGCGCCTTCGAGTGGCTGACGAAATCTCTCAACGCCGGTTTCCCGAATCCATCGCAGATTAATAGCGACACGGATCTTGCCGCGTTGCGCGATGACGCGCGCTTCAAAGAGGTAGCGGCGCTTGCCGTCAGGCTGGCGCGTCCATGCGAAGCGCTGCCCGAACACAAGCAATTCGATTTCTGGGTCGGCGTCTGGAATGTCGAAGACACGCAGGGCAACGCCGTCGCCAAGAACATCGTTGAACGGCTCGAAGACGGCTGTCTGCTCCTGGAAAACTGGACGGGCTTGCAAGGCGGCACAGGCAAGAGCATCAACTTCTATGATGCGACGGCCCACAAGTGGCGACAGACATGGGTAAGCTCGACGGGCAACGTCAACGAGTATCAAGGCGAATTCAAGGACGGCGCGATACGCTTTGAAGGCACGCTGTCGGGGCGCGGCGGCAATACCAACGCGCTGCTGCGGTTGACGTTCTTCAAGCTCGGCCCTGATAAAGTGCGGCAGTTCTCCGAATCCTCAGCCGACGGCGGCAAGACGTGGAATGTCAATTACGATTTCATCTACGTGCGCCAGAAGGAAAAGGCCGCCAACTAAGCCGCTCATTCATCAGCGACAAAATCAATTCATCTCTCATCCTGATTGATCGAATATCCCTGAAACAATAGCTCCGTAGGAGCGCAATGTTTATAGCAACCATTGCCGATAAATTCCTAGAGCGATTTTCAAATGCGTTTGCCATGTAGCGCAAGCGGTTAGCTTGCGCGAGTCGCTGCGCAAGCTAACCGCTTGCGCTACATCCGATTGAAAACCACTCTAAGCTCCGTTAGGAGCGTAATATCAACATTGCGCCCCTACGGGGCTTGAGGTCTTTATGGCCTTTGGCGACTATAAACATTTCGTCCCAACGGGACTTTGCGAAATTACTCTGAAGAGCAAGCGCTTCGTTCTGCCCTCTCAGTCGATACCAACACCGGCTGCGCCGTTCCAGTATCACCACGTCGCGCCAATCCGCCGCTTGCATTACATCAATGAGACATTTCACGTCTTGTAGTCTATGCTACAACCAGGCAAGCCTTGTTGATCTACTGCTGTTGCTGCTGCTGCATTTGCTCGACATCATCCACCATCGGCAGAGGCTCGAAGGCCGGCGCAGTCAGTTCGGGCAACGGCCCCTCGAAGGGCGTGACCTGTACGGCGACGCTCAAGTCGCTTTCGGCTTCGCCTTTGAAGATACCGCGCGTCGGCGGCACGTCCGCATAATCGCGGCCAATCGCCGTGCGAATGTGGCGCTCGCCGGCCATCAGGTTGTTCGTCGGATCGAATCCCACCCAGCCCAGTTCGGGCAACAACGCCTCGACCCAGGCGTGCGTCGCGTCCTGCGCCGAGCGGTCTTGTGTTTCGCCGCGATGAAAGAGATAGCCGCTGACGTAACGGCAAGGAATGCCGAGCCCGCGAACCAGCGCGATCATGATGTGCGCGAAGTCCTGGCAGACGCCTTTGCGGGCGCGCAACGCCTCGTCTATCGGCGAATCGACGCCCGTCGTCTGCGGCGCGTAATCAAACGCAGAGTGTAACGCGCCGTTGATCTCGCGCAACAGGCTCAACGGATCAGCGCGGCGCTCCAGACGGAGTTCGCGCGCCAGTTCGTCAAGCAGATCGCTCGAATGGGCGAAGTGGCTCGGCATCAACATCTCAAAGCCATCGCTGTTGGCGGCTATGCGGTCAAGCTCGCTCCACGCTTGCGGGTCGAGCCGGTCGGGAATCGTCTGCGGCAGAATTTCGACAATGGCCGATGTTTTGACGACCAGTTGCGCGTGGCGGCCCGGCACGTCAAAGTGATGCACGATGTTGCCGAGATAATCGCGATAAGATGTGACGCGCGCTTTCGGACTCAAGGAAAGCTCGAAAGACAGGCAACGCTGCGCGCCCTCGCTGCGCGGCTGCATGCGCAACTCCATGACGCTTTCGCTGACCGTGGCGCTGTAGCGAAACCGTGTTGTATGGCTGATCAGGTAATGTAAGCTTTCAGAATTGCCCATGCTTTTGCTCATGCTGTTGGTTGTCGCTCACGAAGCGATTGCCGATTCGATAGGATAGCTGACGTAGAGTTGATAAATGGCGCTGTGAATCTGCGCGCCCTGGCGCTGCACGTCATCGACATAGCGGTGCAGGTCGTCGCCGATGATTTCGTCAATCTGATCGAAGCTCAAGGCGGCGCGCAGGCGGCCCGCCAGCCGGTTCGCTTTCCCAGACTTGCTCGTCTGCGTGAAGTCGGCGATGGCGCTCAAACAACTCTGCACGGTCTCCGCCGCGAAGCGCACAGAGCGCGGGAAGTCTGCGTGGAGCAGCAGAAACTCGGCGATGCGGTCGGGTCGCAGATCGGCGGTGTAGACTTTGCAATATGCCTCGAACGCCGTGCAGGACTTCAGCAATCCGAGCCATTCGAGATATTCGCTCGCCAGTATTTCGCGGCTGGGATCGCCGGGAAAGGCAGCGAAATGCGCGTCAAGCAAAATCGCTGTGGCGTTCATGCGTTCGAGATAACGGCCCAGTTGAATGAATTGCCAGCCCTCGCCGTGCGTCATCGTCGAATCGGTGATGCCCTGAAACAGATGCGCCCCCTGTTTGACGGCGCGCGAGAACTGATGCGGCTCGGCCTGCCAGCGGTTATCTGTGCGCGCCCGCAGCACGTCGAGATAAAGCTCGTTCAACTGTTCCCACATCTCGGAACTGATCTGTTCGCGCACCTGCCGTGCGTTATCGCGCGCCGCTGTAATCCAACTGACAATCGAAGCGTTGTCGGCGGCATCGAGCGTCAGGGCGCGCGGAATGTCGTGAACGCTTGCCGCATCGACCGCCGTCTTGATGTTCAGACTGCGCAGCAATCGCAGCCAACGCGCGCCGCTGGCGTCGGGCGCTTGCTCCAGCATCAGGTTGAGCTGCACGTCGAGCAAGCGCGCCGTGTGCTCGGCACGCTCAAGATAGCGGCTCATCCAGTACAGGCTGTCTGCGACTCGTGAACGCATCGTCTCCTTCCATGTCGCGCAAGTTGTTAGCTTGCGCAGGGACCCACGCAAGCTAACCGCTTGCGCTACATCAGAACTGTATTCGCTTCAATCCGCCAGCACCCACGTATCCTTGCTGCCGCCGCCCTGCGACGAATTGACGACGAGCGAGCCCTTGCGCAAAGCGACGCGCGTGAGGCCGCCGGGCACGATGGTCACCTGCTCGCCATAGAGAATGTATGGCCGCAGGTCGACATGGCGCGCGTCCACCTGCCCGTCAATGAAGCACGGCGCGCGCGATAACTGCAAGGTCGGCTGCGCGATGTAATTGCGCGGCTCGGCGAGTATGCGGCGGCGGAACTCATCGCGCTCACCGGCGCTGCTGTGCGGGCCGATCAACATGCCATAGCCGCCCGATTCGCCGACCGCTTTGACGACTAATTCATGCAGATGCTCCAGTACATACTTTTTGTGAGATTCATCACTGAGCAGGTAAGTTTCGATGTTTGGCAGGATCGCTTCTTCGCCGAGATAAAAGCGGATGATCGCCGGCACGTAAGCATAAAGCGCTTTGTCATCGGCGACCCCCGTGCCGACGGCGTTCGCCAATGCGACATTGCCGGCGCGGTAAGCATTGAAGAGCCCTGCGACGCCCAGTGCCGAATCGTGCCGGAAGGCCAGCGGGTCGAGAAAATCATCATCAACCCGCCGGTAGATGACATCCACACGCCTGAGCCCTGCGGTCGTGCGCATGTAAACCAGATTGTCGTGTACCAGCAGATCGCGCCCTTCGACCAGCTCAATGCCCATCTGCCGCGCCAGGAAGGCATGCTCGAAATAGGCCGAGTTGTAGACCCCTGGCGTCAGCAAGACAATCGTCGGTTCCGGGCGATGTGCCGGCGCGAGGGCTCGCAACGTCGCCAGCAGCGCGCGGCCATAGTGGTCTATCGAACGCACGCCGTAGTTGCTGAACATCGCCGGAAAAACGTGCTTGATGACCTGCCGGTTGGTCAGCATGTAAGACACACCACTCGGAACGCGCAGATTGTCTTCGAGCACACTGAACCGCCCATCGGTGAGGCGCACAAGGTCTGTGCCGACTACCGACACATAGATGTTGCGCGGCACGCTGACGCCGCGCATCTCGCGCCGGAAGTGGCGACAGGTGTAAATCATCTCGCGCGGGATGATGCCTTCGGCCAGTATGCGTGCGTCGTGATAGATGTCGTGCAGGAAGAGGTTGAGCGCCGTGATGCGCTGCGTCAGGCCGCGCTCAATCGTATCCCATTCACGGCTGGTAATGAGGCGCGGCAGCAGATCATAAGGGAAGATTTTTTCCGTGCCTTCGTCGCGCCCGTAGACCGTGAAGGTGATGCCTTGATAAAGAAACGACAGGTCAGCGGCCTGCTGGCGGCGGCGCAGTTCTTCGGCGGGCAGATCAAGCAGGCGTTGATAGAGCGCCAGGTAGCTGGCGCGCGGCGTCGCTTCGCGGTCGAACATCTCGTCATAAGCGGCGTCGAGATGATAGTTCGCAAAAGGCGGCGGCAATCGAAAAGCGGCGCGGGAATCCAAACTCGTCATTACGTCTTCCCGAATTGTGATGCGCGCAGGATGCGCATCATTATTCGGATTGCCGTGGCGAATGTCAATGTGGGATCCGATCTAAGCTGACCCGGCAGGCTTCTTCCAGATGAGCGAATAACGCCAGAGCAGATGCTGGCGCACCTCTGCGCCCGGCAGGAGGCTGGCGCAAATCCGCCGCACTTCGCGCACCGTGAGATACACATCATGGCGCGCGTGTTCATCCCATGCGGCGCGCACTTCGCGCGACGGTCGCAGCCGGCCCGTGTGAATCAAGCGCAAACCTAAACTCACGGGGAAGGCGATAAGACTGGCGAGGTAGTCCATCAAGCTCTGGACTTTATACAGATCGAGGATCAACAACGTGCCGCCCGGTTTCAAAGCGCGCTGTAACTTCGGCAACATTTCTGCAAGCGGCAGATGGTGCAGGGTCGCAATCGAGGCGATGCAATCGAAATGCTCGGCGGGGAATTCATAGCTCATGACATCGGCGACTTGAAATTTAACATTGGCCCACTGCGCTGAACGCTCACGCGCGATGCGGATCATCTGCGGCGACAGATCAATCGCCAGCACGCACGTCGAACGCCCGGCCAGCCGCCGCGAGAAAGCGCCCGCGCCGCAGCCGATCTCAAGCGCCTCTCGGCAAGGCGACGGCAGATGCTTTAACAGAAAATCGTCATAATAGCTGTTGTGATCGCGGCTATAATCGGCCAACAGCGCAATGCGATCAAAGTCGGCTTGAATGATTGAGGGCGGTGCGCTCATGGCTTTTGTGTTGCTGACTACAGCCGGCTTCATCCGATGAACTTGTAGCCGGCGCGGTGCACGGTGACGATGAAATGTGGATCACCGGGATTTTCTTCGATCTTCTGCCGCAGCTTGGCGATGTGCGTGTCGACGGTGCGCGTCAGCGGAAAGCTGTCGTAGCCCCAGACGTGATCGAGCAGTTGATCGCGTGTGACGACTTCGCTCAGATGCTCGGCGAAATATTTGAGGATACGGAACTCGCGCGGCGATAGCTCGAGCGGCGCATGATTTCTGGTCGCCGTGTTCTTTTTGAAATCGACCACGACGACGCCGAAGCGCAGCACGTCGATCAATTCTTTGTTCTTGGCGGCGCGGCGCAGCACGGCTTCGACGCGCGCCGCCAGTTCCATGAAGCTGAACGGCTTGGTGACGTAATCATCTGCGCCGATCTTCAAGCCGAGCACCTTGTCTATCTCCTGGCCGCGCGCCGTCAGCATGATGATGGGAATCTGATTGCCGGCGCTGCGCAACTGGCGGCAGACATCGAGGCCGCTCAGCTTCGGCAGCATCACGTCGAGGATCATGATGTCGAACTGATCGTGCGACGCCAGCGCCAACCCTTGCGCGCCGTCTCTGGCCAGCGTCACATCATGACCTTCGTATTGAAAGCCGTCGTTCAAAGCGACGGCCATTGCATTATCATCTTCGACCACTAACACTTTTGCCATAGCCATGAATCTCTCTCCTGTTCAGCCGCGCGCCAGCGATTGATCGCCGGTCGTCATTGTTGATGCATTGGTATCGCGTTCGATGCCAGCGTCGTTGAGCGCCGGCAGGTGAATGGTGAACGTCGCGCCGCGACCGGGACGGCTTTCAATCGCCACCTTGCCGCCGTGCGCCTCGACAATGTGCTTGACGATGGCCAGCCCCAGGCCGCTCCCCTTAACGTCATGCACCAGACCTGTGCTGACGCGATGAAAGCGCTCGAAGACCTTCTCCTGATCTTCTTCAGGGATGCCGACGCCGTTATCGCTGACGGCTATCGTCACCCACTCGTCGCGTTGATCGAGCCGCAGGGTGATGTCGCGCGACGCGCCGGAATACTTCACCGCATTGTCGAGCAGGTTGACCAGCGCCTGCGTCATGGCGTCGGCGTCAACCGCGACGCGCGGCAGGTTGGCCGCCGCTTCAAAGTGTATCGTGAACTCATCCTGCTTCAAGCGCACCTCGAAGACTTTCAAGGTGTCGGCAACCAGCTCGCCGATGTCCGTCGGATAGAAGTGATAACTCTTCTGCCCCGATTCGATGCGCGAAAAGTCGAGGATGTTATTGATCAACTGGGTCAACCGCCGGCTTTCGGTTTCGATATATTCACCGTACTCGCGCATCTTCGCCGTGTCTTTGACGCGGCCCAGTTTCAGGAACTCGCCGAAGACGCGAATCGAGGCCAGCGGCGTGCGCAACTCGTGTGAGACATTGCTGACGAAATCCGACTTCATCTGCGACAGCTTCATGGCGCGCGCCGCCGTGCGCAAGGTGAGCGCAATGCCGCCGATCAGAAACAGGGTCATCGCCGCGCCGAGCGACAGGTTGATGAGAAAATTGCGCCGCGCCCATTGCGCTTCAGTCATGCCGCGCATGCGTGTCTCGATAAACCAGCGTGTAAAGATGAAAGAGAAACGTTGATAGGCTTCTGCCGTCTCGCGCGTCACACGCTCGTCGCCATATATGGGTTCGTCTTCTTCGGTGTTGACGGCAACGATGACATCCTGGTAGTCGGTCGTGAACGTCTCGCGTAGCGGTTGATCAATCGCCTGCGGCAGCACCTCTTTGAGAAAATACTCCTCATCGATGGTCATGCCGGCGACGGCGATAATCTTCTCTCCAGAATCGACCACCGGCTTGATGATCAGCGGATGCCAGGGATTGCGATCATTGCCCATCGGCATGGAGAGCACTGGCGTGCCGCCGCGAATGTAGATGAGATAAGCGGCGCATGCGACGTTGATGGCTTGCAACTCCGGCGCGTCCGGCTCAAGTTGCATGCGGCGGGTCGCCGGATTATAAAACAGCACAGCGCCCTGGTTGACGCCGTTTTGTATCGTGTCAACGACGATGAAGAAGCGTCGCGCACCAAGAATGTTTTTCTGCGAGAAGTGCTCGCCGACGCGTTCGAGGGCAGCAACCAGCGCGTTGTTGTCTTTGACCTGAATCTCGCCGCCGATGCGATTGGCGATGGCATCAGGCGACACGCTCAATGCCTCCTTCGCGTTGCTGAAATAAAAACTGGCGACGTTTTCGGTGGCCGCTCTCAGGTAATTGCGCATGACCTCTTTGCGATAGATGGGCAGCGTCTTTTCAAGTGATTTCAGTGAGCGGTATTGCCAGAAAATAATGAAGACGAGCGGAACGGCTACCGCGAGTGTGCCCATTAAGAGAGCGCGTTTTTTTAAGAACGTCTTCAGCCTCTCCATCTCAGCGGCTCCTTCCGCGTGATCAAATATACAGCAGTGGACGCGTGGCGCGGACGCGCCCTGTTTGCTTTTAACATCTCTGTGACAAGTTTCACAAGATTTGACGCGCATCGACGGCGCGGCGCAATTGTTTCGTTTTCATTGCGTCCGGACAAAGGTATTGAGCCGCCCATGACGCATCAGGTAAAATTATTGAAGTAGTTTTCTTCAGGGGGTTTTTGGCGAATGACATCACGCAAAGGATTGATCATCGGGCTGGCGATTGTGTTCGCTGCTGTGGTTGCGGTTTTCGGCTCCAACTGGCAAGCCGTCGGCCAGTCGGCGCAAATCAAGACTGTTAAAGCGGCGGACACTGACAGCGGTTCGCCGGCTGCGCCGCTCGCGGTCGAGCGTCCGCTGGCGTCCGCCAAACCGGCTGCCGAAATCAGTTCTGCGACATCAGCGGCCTCGCTGTTCGCCTCTGCGGTGCTGCGCAACACGGAATTGCAGGACAATCTGAGCTGGGCATTCGGCGGCAAATCGCAGCGCGGCTGGCGGCTTTACGCGCCGCTGGTTGGCGGCCTGATCGGCGCGGAAGGCGAGCAGACGACGGGCGGCTTTGCGGCGCAGTTATCGCGCTGGCAGCAGCAGCGCGGCGTTGCGGCAAACGGCATCCTCGACAATTCCACCTGGTCGCGGATGATCGCCGACTGGCAGGCGAATCGTCTTAAAGATCACACCTATCCGACGCCTGATGCGTTAGTGACGCTTCCGCCTGCGGAATGCTATGACCCGTCGCGGCCCGAAGAGTTGCGCAAAGTCGAACGCGCGACCTACGTCGCCTACAAGCAGATGATCGCCGCGGCAGCCGCCGACCCGTCGCTCGGCCTGCAAGTGACACGCGACGGTCAGCTATCCGAAAGCGAAAAATATTTCAAAGTCGTCTCGGCGTTTCGCTCGCGCGAATACCAGGAGCATCTGCGTGCGCAGTCGCCCAACAGCGGACGCGCAGGGCTGGCCGTCAACAGCCCGCACTTTACCGGGCGCGCGCTTGATCTGTATGTCGGTGGCGAGCCGGTCAGCACGAAAGACGATAACCGCGCCATTCAGACGCAGACGAAAGCCTATCGCTGGCTGGTGAAGAACGCCGCGCGCTTCGGCTTCCGCCCGTATTTTTACGAGCCCTGGCACTGGGAATACGTCGGCAAGTAAGGCAAAAGGCAAGAGGCAAAAAGCAAAAGGCAAAAGTGATGGCGCACGGCTGCGCGTCGCTTTTGCCTTTCGCTTTTGCGTTGCGTGCCTCTGAGTAGCGTGCGATGCTTTTGGCCATTGGACGAGAACGATGAAGCCATTTGCCAAAGTCCGCCATTACATTGACCAACACGCCATGCTCAAAGATGCGCGCGGCGTGGTCGTCGCGGTATCTGGCGGGCCGGATTCCATCGCGCTGCTCAATATGCTCGTGCGCCTGACGGCGGGGGCCGGACAAGAGACTGAGAATGGCAGTGACTTTATTCAATCACTTGCGGAATTCGCAGACTCGCAACCATTCACCGGCCCCCGGCCCCCGGCCCCTGGCCCCCGCTTGCACGTTGCGCATCTCAACCACAAGCTGCGCGGTGCGGATTCTGACGAAGACGCCGAGTTCGTGCGGCGACTGGCTGAAAGCCTGAGCTTGCCGTTGACGATTGAATGCGCCGACGTGCGCGCGGCGGCTGAAACGGCGCGGCGCGGTATTGAAGAGACGGCGCGCGAGATTCGTTACCATTTCCTTCTGCGCGTCGCGCGCGCGACCGGCGCAGACCGTATTGCCACAGGCCACACTCTGAGCGATCAAGCCGAGACCTTCCTGATGCGCCTGGCGCGCGGCGCGGGCTCGCGCGGCCTTGCGGCGATGCGCTCCGTGAGCGCTGTGCCGGCGCGCGACGCGGCGATAGGGCAGCTTGACTGTTTTGATCGCGCAGAGACAGCATCGCCCGATGCTCAAGCGATTACCAAATCTTCTGATTCCCCAATCGCCGCGTCGCCGTGTCCCCGCGTCGCCGCGTCGCCGCTGCTCATCCGTCCGCTGCTGGCAATCACGCGCGACGAGGTAGAAGCCTACTGCGATGAGCGCGGATTGAATTATCGGGTTGATGCAACCAACGTCGCCGGCGACTTCACGCGCAACCGTGTGCGGCGCGAGGTGCTGCCGGCATTGCAAGCGATCAACCCGCAGGTGATCTATGCGATTGCGCGCGCCGCTGAAAATCTTGCTGCTGACGCGGACGCGCTCGACGCGCTTGCGAAAACCTTGCTTGATGCAGCGCGCCTCGAGCCGCTCCGTGAAGCAGGCGATGAAGCGTTCAGTTCGGGCGCTGCGTACCGTGTCACGGCGCTCAGCGAGCCGCCCGCAGGCTTGCAGCGGCGTATGTTGATCGAAGCCATACGGCGCGCGCGCGCGGTTGCCGATACCGGTGAACATCAGGAGATCAGTGCAAAGCATGTTGCCGCCGTCCAGTCGTTGCTCGATGAGCAGGCGAGCGGCAAACACATACAGCTTGCCGGCGGCCTGGAAGTCTGGCGCGAATTCGCGGCGCTCGTCTTTAAGCGAATTGATGAGCCGTTGAGCGCGCTTGCGGCGCGCGGCTACGCCTTTGAGTTGAGCGCGGCGCATCGGCAGGTTGAAGCCGGTGGATTATTACTTACCCTAGAGCGCGGCCAGCCAGCTCATCAGTTGTCGTGGCTGATCAATCAAGCGCAGGATATGAAAGCAAAGCGCGGGCGTGACTGGCTTCTGGCGGTTCTCGATGACGCGGCGCTGCCTGCAAAGTTGATCGTTCGTCCACGACCACGCGGCGCGCGCGTGCAGGTTTCAGGGCGCCACAAAACAATTAAGTTGAAAAAGCTGATGATTGACCATACAATCCCAGCCAGCCGCAGAGCCGCATGGCCTGTTGTGATGACGACCGATGATCGCTATGTATGGTCGCCGGGACTGCCCCCAGCCGTTGACTTCGCCGCGCGAGACGAGACACGCACTCTTGCCATCGTGCGCGCCCTGAACTTCTAACGTATTCGCAGGAGCACCGATGGATAACAATCTTCAGATCATTCGCAGCGAGCAGGAAATCCAAGACCGCATTCGTCAGCTAGCCGCCGCAATCCGCAGCCAGGTTGCGGTGCGCGATCTCACGGTCGTCGGCATGCTGGACGACGCCTTTGTCTTCTTAGCCGATTTGATTCGCGCGCTCGACATGCCGCTCAGTTGCTGCTTCATGAAAGTCAGCCGGCACCGTCACGGCGGCCAGACGGAGATCATTTTCACCAGCGAATTCGACCCGCGCGGGCGCGACATCCTGCTGGTCGGCGGCGTCGTCGCCACCGGCGTGACGCTCGATTACGTGACCAAACATCTGGCCGACCGCAGCATCAAATCTTTGCGCACCTGCATGCTGGTAGACAAACCCGGCGAGCGCCGCGTCGATATTCAGCCTGATTTCACCGCCTTTCAAGGCGATGCCGGATTTGTTTTCGGCTATGGGCTGGGATTACAGAACCAATTTCGCCAGCTACCGTATTTGGCAGTGACGAAAGCTTAATAGTCCAGAGTCCAGGGAGTCTGGAGAGCCCAGAGAGTCAGGAAGTGAAGCCCGGCTCTCCCGACTCTCTGGACTGGCGGGACTCGCAAGACTCTCTGGACTCTGCCAGCTTTCGCAATAAATCTATAACACAGGCGGCGGTCGCAGGTTATTGCGCATCAAAATGGAGTCAGTTAGAATGTGATTACGCGCTAAAAAGCGCGGTTTTCGTGGAGGTACTAGGTGAATTCAACCGTTAGACAGATTATTTTCTGGATATTGATTATTGGCGGCGCATTTCTTCTTTACACGGTGTTCAATGGCAGAACCACGTCGAAGGATGCCAACCTCAATTATCCGCAACTGCTGCAAAAGGCGCAGGACAAGCAGATTCGCAAGGCGGTCATTGAAGAAGGCCGTGGCGTCAAGGGCGAACTGACCACCGGCGAAAGCTTCAAGATCGAACTCACCAACGAATTTATTCAGGCCGAACTCGCCAAGAAGTTCAACGAGACCGGCGTGGATTATACGTTCGCCAGTTCGTCGTCGAGCCAGTGGCTCATCGGCTTGTTGAGCTATGCGCCGTTGCTGGTCTTCATCGGCCTGTGGATCTTCATGATGCGGCAGATGCAGTCGGGCGGCAACAAGGCGCTGTCGTTCGGCAAGTCGCGCGCCAAGCTTCTCAGCAATCAGCAGAAGCGCGTCACCTTCAAGGACGTCGCTGGCGTTGATGAGGCGAAGGAAGAGTTGCAGGAGATCATTGAGTTTCTGAAAGAGCCGCAGAAATTCCAGAAGCTCGGCGGGCGCATTCCCAAGGGCGTGCTGATGATGGGCCCCCCGGGCACCGGCAAGACGCTGCTGGCGCGCGCCGTCGCCGGCGAAGCGAACGTGCCGTTCTTCTCGATTTCCGGCTCCGACTTCGTTGAGATGTTCGTCGGCGTCGGCGCATCGCGCGTGCGCGACCTGTTCGAGCAGGGCAAGAAGAACGCGCCGTGCAT
>JBBWZK010000456.1:0-35122 GCA_039648975.1 Blastocatellia bacterium | reverse complement strand
CCGCGGGAAAGAAGGAAGGATGAGGACTAGAGCGGTTTGCAAATGCGTTTGCCATGTAGCGCAAGCTAACAGCTTGCGCTACATCCGATTGAAAACTGCTTTAGCGTTTGCCGGGAGGCAGATTTCGATAAGCCGATTCCGAGACGGGCGGTTCGTTCGCTCCGTCACCATCAGCCATCGCCAAGCCTAACATCACCCAGACGTGGCGAAAGTCTTCGACATCCTGCGCCAATCCATCCAGCATGAGCGCCGCCAGCCCGCCCCACAATGCCAGTTGAGTTGGACGTTGCCGCCACCGCGCGAGAATTGTGCTCAACATTACAATAGCCATCAGTGCCGGAAGCCCCAGGGTTGCTGCGATGTTGAGCGGCGTCAGGTGTGCGTCAAACGGCAGCCCGCCAACCTTCGCCGGCAAAGCGCCGGGGCTGACACCCGTCAAAGGGTTCGCCGCAAGTGTCGCCAGCGATGAACTGACGGATTGATAGCGGCTCGAAGGCGCTGTGCGATCAAGGTGCGCGGCAAGCGGTCGAGAGACGTCAAGCGACAGGTTGCAGACCGTCAAAAAAACGAGCACCGCCATACAGCCGAGCCCGTATGCGGCGGCAAATATGCGCCGCCGACGGTTCGTCGCTCTGCGAATGACTGCCACAAATCCCAAAGCCAGAATGCCGCGCGAAAACGTCATCAGCGCCAGCATACATAGCGCGCTCGTGGTCATGCGGCGCAGCCATCTCGGCAATTCACTCTGCCCATGCCAAACCACTGCCAGGGCAAAGATGCAGTAACTGGCCAGCAGATTCGGCTGATAAAAACCGGCCTCCACACGCGCGTAACTGGAAGAAGCTTGCAGATCGCCGTAGGTGCCGACGAGTCGCGTCGGTATCTGCGCATAGAACAGGATCAATCCGGCGATGCCGGCCAGGGCGACAATCAGCGAGGTGAGCGCGATGGTGCGCACCATCGCGCGCCATGCGCCGGGACATTTGACCATCTCGGAGGTGATGAAGGCCAGCGCGACGAGTTCAGCCATGCCGAGCAGCTTGGCGCTGCCGACGCGCTTATCTGGAGAGGCAAATAGCAGCGACAACGCGGCGCAGGCGAGATATGCCGCCATCGTCAAGTGCATCAGGTTGAAGCGCGGCCATCGCCTCAGTCGCCATTGCTCGATGAGCCAGACGATGGCTGTGAGCGCGAAGATACCATCGCTCCACTGTGCGTGCTCGTGTAGAAAGGGAAAGGGCAGGAACCAACTCCAGGGCAGAGTGGCCAGCGTTGCAAGATAAAGCGCCAGGAGCAGGCGCGGCAGGCGGGCAGTTTCGGAGGGAAAAGCGGAATGTAAGTTTTCCTGCAAATCAGCGAACGAGGTGACAGCGACTTGCAGGCGCATTCGGTCTTGCGCCGTCGGGTCGCCAACTAATGACGGTGACGATGAGCGCCATCCGCCGCCGATTCATCAAACGGGGCCGCCGCTTGGAGCAGCGAGCGGCTGTATTGCCAGCCTGGCGGGATTTGCCGCGCCGCGCCTCGGCTCAACAATATGACAGCACGCAAGCTGGCCCGGCCAACCGAGAAATCGCGCGCCGCCGGTCGGGATACGGCGACCGCTAGGGCGCTACCCAGCTTCGCGTTGAGCCGCCTGACAAACAGGCGATGCATGTTGAAGGGCCAATCAGTTGTCCATTACCGCAACCGGAATTATCGAAGCATCGGCCATTAATCTGCTCACAGACGTTAGGGCATGCGCCGACACCGTTGCTCTTTTTAACACAACTTTGACACGGTATAGGCACTGAAGATGCTTGCGCGGCTGCCGGTGAGACCAGAGACATCACCACAGGGACGGCCAGCATTGCGCCAAAGCCCAGTCGCCGCACGGCGCTGCGCCGCGATAGGCCGGCTTTTGCGGTTGGCAGAATGATGCGCTCCTCAAGCAGATCGGCTTTGCTGAGTTGCTCTAGGGCAAGCCAGACCGCGTCTTCGCTCACAGGTGTGCGCCACTCTGTCTCCATCAGTTTAGCGATCTCATCCACAGGAGTCTGACCGTCGCAATGGTTCCAGACAAAGGCCGCCGTTCGATTAAGGCAGTGCGCCTTATGCCGCTTGAGGTCGTACATCAGCACTTCGTCCGGCAACTCCTGAACGACCAGCCCCTGACGACGAGCCAAAGCCATCTGATGAGTTTCGGTTGTCTTCTTCATGCTCATTTCATCTCCAGGTGTAAAAGGTTCGTCAACGAAGACGAATGGGATCAATATAAGGACGCGGCGCAGATTGTTTGTTCATTTTCAGAAGAGCCCGTCAAAAGCTGGAAACAATCGGCAGTTCCACTTTGCGAACTCCGGCCAGCGCCAGAATGTTTCGTTCTCCTATGGCCAGGCTCGACGCAATCCTGCCCGCGCCGTCAATCAGAATCGCTGATGGGGTACTGTTCGAGCCGAACACCGGGCCAATGTCAAAGTCGGGATCGAACAGGATCAGCGATTTGAACTCTCTTGCTTTCGCTCTGATCGCGTCGGCATTACCGGAAGCAATGATGGCCAGTCGCGGTGCGCCTTGCGGCGGATGATCTTCCCATCCACGGAGGTCTGCAAACATCGCCTGGCAGAAGCGGCACCCCGGATCCCAGAACAGCATCAGGGTATCTCGGCCAAGCAACTCTTCCGTATGGATGATTCGACCAGTCAGGTCAGGAAGCGAAAACCTCGGAGCCGGTTCACCAACTTTGAAGAGCGAGTTGCCGATGCTAATCTGCGGGATATAGCCCTTGGAACCTGTACCGGCAGCCAGGCCCGCGCCAGTGGTGATCGTGTGATTGACCAGCGCACGGATCGCGTCATCTCCATAAGTCATCTGGCTGGCGATCTTTCCTTCGCCACTGATCAGCACGGCAGCGGGAGTCCAATTGGCCTGGTAATCGGCGGCCACTGCGTCTTCGCCCTGCAACAAGAGATGCCGCGCGCCGTACTTCGCCACGCGCTTCTGATTTTCTGCGAGCGTCCCTTTACTCAGCAGGGCAATGGTCAGTTGATCATCATAATCACGCTCCCAGGCTCTGACGGCAGGCAACAGCGTTTTGCAGGGGAAACAGTTCGGACTGACAAACAACAGCAACACGGGTTTGCCATAAGCCAGCAGGTCGTCCAGCGCCATCTGTTCTCCGGCGATGGTCTCCAGCGCAAAGCGCAGCGCTGGCGCGCCGACCGGCAGTCCCTCGACCGGCGGCGCGGCGTCGGCGCGTTCGACCGGCGCGGGTTCAGCGTAATCTTCATCAATCACTTTTTTCAGCGCCGCGAGGCTTTCCAGAACCGTTGCCTGCTGGTTGAGGAGACGGCGAAGATAAATCACCGCAATGGCCAGCAGCCCTATAGCGCCAAGGCTGAGAGCCAGAGCGACGACCTCTGCGGCTTTCAGGTCAGCCAGCCAGTTGAAGGCGCTCAAGCCTGGGCCGTTCTTTGCCTGCGCAACGATGAGCGCGGCGACAGCGGCCAGCAGCAGATTGCGCGTAAAGATGGACCAACTCAATGGCCTGGAATGCAGTTGACCGAAGCAGTTGCAATCCGGCGTCTGCCCACGACTGAGATTCACGCCAATCCCCACGGCGAAGATCAACAACAGCGCCAGCCCGGCGACCGCGCCCCACCAGGCGCTCACGTGTGGCAGCAAGGCCAACGCCACGAGGATTTCGACGTAGGGTAAGCTCCAACCCAGAGGCATCGCTAACCACTCCGGCACGCCGAATTCAATTAACATACGGCGCGAACTGGCTGGACGGGCGGCCTTCGCAAAGCCGGCGACACCAAAAACCAGGGCGAGAAAAAGTCGCGCCAACAACAGGACAATTTCCATATTAACTCCGAATCAACTCCTCGGTTGAACTGGCCCCGGATACCTCTGAGGATACCCCGACAGTTGCGCCAACAGCGCCGCCGCCCGCGAAAACACATGGCCAATCTGGAAAGGCCAGCGCGGCAACTCATTGAATGAGCCTTTCAAGGTCATCGTTGCTTCAATCGGGTTGGGCCAGTGGTGCGGCAATACGCTTAACAACTCTGTAAGCTGATTCACAGGATGGCGCAGGTAGACGGCAAGTTGGCCGAGGGACTGAAATGGTGTTCCCCAGGCTTTCAACACTGCCGGGACTAACCAGTTCGGCAGCTTTTTGGCGCGGCGCGCGATTGGCGTCCCGTCGACCTCTGCGCCGAGTAACTGGTGCGCCAGTCCTATGGTACAGGCCACCCAATCGGCCTGCTGACGAGCCGGCCCCAGACATCGCTGCCAATCGAAATCCTTAGCCCGCGCCTCCAGCATCAAGGCGATGTCGCACAACCAGAGTGGTCGCACAGCGCCGTGCCGCAGCAGGTGCAGGCAGAGAAAATGTAGATGATCCTCTGCGCTCAGGACACGCACCTCCAGATCGTCGAGCCGCACGAGATGCGAGCGCGCGAAAATATCATCGGCCCGCCGCTCGCCGAACTTGCCGAAGCCGAGATGCAAATCGACATTGCCCGCAGGGCTCTCTGGACTGGCGAGAGCGGCGCTGGCCGCACGGTATTGCTCCGGTAAAACGCAGAGGTCTAGATCGCTAAAGGGGCGCATGCCGGGCTCAGGATAAAGCCGTGCGATGGCCCACCCCTTGACCAGCACAGGTTCGACGCCGGCGCTGCGCAAGTGCGGGATCACCTGCTTCAAGCGATACTCGTGGAGCGCCGCTTCCAGCGATTGAAAGCGATAAGCTTGCTGAAGCGGCGGCAGCGCGGGCGACAGGGACGCGACAGCCTGGCGGACTCGACACCAGGCCAGGCCGCCGGTTCCGCTGCGCAGCAGCAACGGCGTCAACTCTTCGAGTTCCGGCGGCGAGACCGTCGAAAAAGACGGCGAGGCTTTCCACGAGCCGGCTAGCAGTTGCGCCACACGCCTGCCGCGCGAGGCGCGCAACTGCGCCTCTGAACCTGATTTGAGTGGCGTGGATAACCGATTCATCGTAGCCGTCTCTGCACCTGAATTACCCGATTAAAGCGCATAAAAAATGCGCCCGCAGCAGTGATGCAGGCGCGATGCTATAAACCAACCCGGCGCTTTGGCTCAGGGCTGCAACTGGCTGAGAAACGGCGGCACCGCCGCCACCGTGCCGCCGACGAGAAACGGGATGGCCAGTGCCGGCAGGCCAAGCAGCGGCACGATGTGGCTTTCATCACAATAGACCTTGAAGACCGCATCGCCACTCGATACCACCTCTGTCGCGTTGTCGAAATCGCGATGGTCGCCGGTGTTCATAATGCGCTCTTTGCCCTGCCCGTATTTGACGATGACCTGGCCGCGATACACCTTCACATCGACATCGCGATGTTCGGCGATGACGCCAACGTCGCTGATGTGAACGACCTTGACCAGTCCCTTGATGCCCGTGGGCAGATTCAGCGTCACGCCTTGCCCGCACTTGTTCAAACTGGCCTGCACGGATCGGTCGCTATAGGTCAGCAAGATCGCCGTGATGGGATCGAGATCGACCCGGCCCAGCGGCCCTGCGTCGATCAGCGCGTGGGCCCCTGTGTCGGTTTGAATCACGCTGCCGTTGACCACGGTGACGCCGGTTCTGACATATTGCCCGTTCATCAAAACGTGGCCTTTCACGGTCAGTGTGCCGGTGGATTCTTCAAAAGCGGGAAGATTGTCAACCGCAACCGCTGCAGCATTCTCGTTCGCGCCGAAGACGGCAAAGTTGTTGAAGCAAAACGCGGCCAATACCAACAACAGAAGCAGGAAGCTGACGGGGGCTTTCAAACCATGCGTTTTCATAGTTCCTCCAGGTCAAGGCCAAACAGCCAGCCGATGAGGTGCAGCCGATTCCAGGCACCCGGCCCTTTCTCATCCAGTGGCTCTCAGCCTATGGAATGATGCAGTAAAAGTCAATCACAATTTTCCCTTATTTTTCGGCCAGTTCCCTGTTTAGGGAAGGGGCCGGAGGCTCAGGGCAAGCTCATTCTCATTCGATGCGTATACTCATCTTCTTCAGGCCGATGCCCATGCGGCGAATGTGATCCAGTTTACTTTCTGGAACCTTCAGACTGGAGATCAGCACTTCGCACACGCCATGCGCGCGCACCAGATCATTGAGTTGATGGCTGTTGAAGATGCGCACGCCATGCATCAGCCTGCCGGCTTTCGTGGCGTCGTCATCGATGAAGCCGACCGGCGCATACGCATGATCGGCGTTGTTCAACAGTTCACGGATGAGCACCTCGCCGCCGTCGCCTGCGCCGTAGATCAAGACCGGCCTGGCGTCGGCCCGCGCGGCGGCATGGCCGACCAGCCACTGCCTGAACAGACGGAAAGACAAACGGCTGGCGCTCACCAGCAGAACCAATAGCAGGATGTCCAGCAGGAAGACCGCCCGCGACGGCCCGTGCAAACGGTACATGGCAAAAATCATTATGGCGCTCAGCGCGCCGCCGCCGATAATCGATCTGGCAATCACCAGCAGGTCGGCAAGGCCCAGATAACGCCACAACCCGCGATAGACGCCGCCGGCCAACAAACTGCCGATCTGCATGATGATGACCAGCGGCAAGGTCTTCATAAAGATGGCCAGTTGCTCGCCGGGCAATTGGCCGTCCCAGCGCAGCACATATGCGCCGTAGTAGGCCATTGTAATCAGCACCACATCGAGCAGCACCTCGAAGATGCGGCGCTTGTAAGGCGATTCGGCGACCGCATTCAGTATGCGTGGCCCGGCGAACGACTCGGCGTTTTCCGTGATGCGCACCTTGCCGAGATACAGGCCCAGGCTGAGGGTCAGCAGCGCAAACGCCGGCACCAGCGCCAGCACAACCGTCGTTTCTAACAAACGCACCAGCAAAGCCAGGGCTCCCGACAGCGCCGCAAACAGGTATAGCATCAGCACCGCGCGCCGCTCGGTGACGCCGAGGGCGACGAGCCTGTGCGAGGTGTGGTCGCGCCCGCCCTGCGAAATCGGGCGACCCGAAAGCTTGCGTGTGATCGTCACCATGCAGGTATCGAAGATGGGTATCATGAGAATCAGCACAGGCGTCAGCAGCACAGAGGTCAGGCTGCGGAAGCGCGCGGTGTTGCTCAACAACGCCGTGCCGCTTAACAGAAAGCCCAGGAACCTCGAGCCGCAATCCCCCATAAAGATCGTCGCCGGGCTGAAGTTGAAGACCAGAAAACCGAGCGCCGCGCCGCCCAGCAGCGCCGGCATCAAGGCTTCTGTCGACTGGCCGTTCAACAAAAACGTCAGCGTCAGAAAGGCGCACGAAATGACCGCGATGCCTGCCGCCCGGCCGTCCATGTTGTCGAGCAGGTTGATGGCATTAGTAATGCCGACCAGCCAGAAGATGGTGAGAAAGTCATTCACCCATTCGTAGTTCACCCACGGCAGATGCAGGCCAGAGTAGACGACAATCGCTGCCGCGATCAGTTGCAATACCAGCTTCGCATACGGCTTGATCTGAAAACGGTCGTCAATCAGGCCGGTCACAAACAGCAGCGTGCCGCCGGCCAGGATCGGCAGGGTCGCACGCAGGTTTGGCAGAAAGATTACATAGCCGGCGGCGAACGCCACGTAGATGGCAACGCCACCCATCAAGGCGGTCGGCTTCTGATGCCAGCGATCTTTTCTCGGCGCCGCCACGAAACCGTAGCGATAAGCGCCGCGTCGTGCCAGCAGCGTGAGCAATACGCCAAATGTGAAAGTGCAAAGAACAGCTAAGGTCGGGGGCATAACATACCTTTGCAAAACTCGCGGTCAGGGGCAATTGACCGCCGCAGGTTATGACAGTTGAAAGATCAGCGAGCCGGCGGGAACGCCGACTTCGTTCAGCAGTCTCAGGCGATGGTAGTCGATGACGCTCGCCAGGATGCCATTGAGATCAGTGCGCGGTTTGTAGCCGATCAACGCGCGAATCTTTGCGATGTCCGGCACACGGCGCATCATGTCTTCGAAGCCTTCTTCATAGGCTTCGGCATACGGCTTGAAGACGATGCGCGACTCCGAGCCGGCCAGCTTTTTGATCTTTCTGGCCAGCTCAAGGATGCTCACTTCGTGGTTGCTGCCGATGTTGTAAACCTCGCCGACGGCGCGCGGATGCTCGGCGACTTGAATCAGCGCGCCGACCACATCGTCGACGTGCGTGAAGCAGCGCGTCTGCGAGCCATCGCCGTAAACCGTGATGTCCTGCTCGGCGAGCGCCTGTTGCACGAAGCCCGGAATCACCATGCCATAGCGACCCGTCTGGCGCGGGCCGACCGTGTTGAACAAGCGCACGATGACCGTCGGCACGTGCTTCTCTTTCCAGTAGGCGATGGCCAAGAATTCATCAATCGCCTTCGAGCAGGCATAGCTCCAGCGCCCTTTGCTGGTCGGCCCCATCACCAGATCGTCGTCTTCGCGGAAGGGCACAGTGTTGCGCTTGCCGTAGACTTCTGAGGTTGAAGTGATAACGACGCGCTTGCGCTTCTTGGCCGCCAGACTCAGGATGATGTCGGTGCCGCGAATGTTGGTTTCGATGGTGTTGACAGGGCTTTCAACAATCAAGCGCACGCCGACCGCTGCCGCCAGGTGATAAACGATGTCGCACATATCCACCAGTTCGGCGGTCAACCGATAGTTGCGTATGGTGTCGATGTGATAGGTGAACTTCGGATGATGCTTGATCGCGTTGATGTTTTCAATCGCGCCGGTCGACAGATCGTCAATGATGCAGACCTCGTCGCCGCGTTCGAGAAGCCGTTCAGCCAGATGCGAGCCGATGAATCCTGCTCCACCGGTGATTAGAATTTTCATGGTCATCTCCTACCAGATCGATTTGCCATCGCATGTAGGGGCGACCCTCTGTGGTCGCCCCAGAGTGATTGAAGGCGTAATCTGGGGCGGGCACAGAGTCCCGCTCCTACATGCAACTGCAATTTGATTTAAGACTGCGCCAAGTATTGAGTCGCGTGTGCGGAGGACGCTTCGGCAGCCGCTCCGGTCAACTCGCGATAGACTTCTTTGATGTCGTCGATCAATCGTGCTTTCGACAGCCGTGTGCGGACGAAGACGCGCCCGCGCTCGCCCATCTGGCGGCGCAGTTCGGGCCGTTCAATCAAAAACCGCAGGGCGCGCGCCAATCCTGCGGCGTCGCGGCTGGCGGCGGTGACGCCGTGATCCCAAACCGTGAAGCCGCCTGGTGACAGGCGACGCTCGCCCATCACATCAACGACGCCGCCAACCTCTGTCGCCGCGATGGCGCGTCCGCAGGCCATCGCTTCGATCAACGTCAGCGGCGTGCCTTCGTTGAGCGAGGTCAGCGCGATGATGTCGAACTCGCCATAAAGCGCCGTCGCATCTTTGCGGAAGCCTGTGAAAGTGACGCGCTCCGCGATGCCCAACTTTTGTGATAAAGCTTCCAGATCAGTGCGCAGGTGGCCGTCGCCGATGATGACGAAACGAATACGCGATGCCGGACTAGCCTGGGCCACAAGCCGCGCGGCTTCGAGCAACAGCGCATGATGCTTGACCTCGCACAGCCGCCCGACGATGCCAATGGCGATCTCGTCGGCGGCGATGCCCAGTTCTTGCCGCAGCGCGCCGCGCCGCTCTTTCATCTCATCGAGATCAAGGCCGAGCGGGATGATGCGAAACTGCGCCGCCCGCCCGATGCCGAAGCGTTCGCAGATTTCCTGCCGCTGTTGCTGGCTGATGACGACGATGCGATCCGTACACAGCCGCGCCAGCGCGCGCTCGATGGCAATAAACAAGCGCGTCTTTGCCGCGCCATAGTAGCTGTGAAAGATGTGGCCGTGATACGTGTGAACGATCTTACACGGGCGCGGGCGCAGCCAGAGCGCCGAGGGCGTCAGCCACTTGTAGATCAGCGCCGCAACGCGGCCCGTCGCGCCGGCTTTCGCTTTATGTGTGTGGACGATCTGCGGCTTGAGCTTGAACAACTGGCGCACCAGTTTAGCAATCACCAGCAGGTCGCGCGGACTGAGTTCGCGGCTCATCTCGTCGATGACCAGCGGCGTAACCTCGGCTTCGCGCGCAAAGTAACTCATGTCGCCTTCGCCGGGCGGCACCGTTCCGGTGATCAGCGTCGTCGCAAACTCTTTGTCACACAGGCCAGCCGCGAGCCAGGTCACATGCTTGGCCGGGCCACCGATGTTCAGCCGATCAATGATTCGCACAACGCGCAGGGGAAGTGCTGAGTGCTGAGTGCTGAGTGCTGAGTGGCTCTGAGAATTCAACGTCATTTTGCGACTTTGAGCAAATTGCGATTGCATGTAGGGGCGGGCGTCTGCGGCCCGCCCCAGACGACGCTGGTGTACACTGGGGCGACCACAGAGGGTCGCCCCTACATGCAATCGCAAACCGCTCCAGCACTAGAGCAGTTTTCAATCGGATGTAGCGCAAGCTAACAGCTTGCGCTACATGGGCACACTGATTTGAAAACCACTCTAATCAATGAACTCCTGATGCCAGAGTTCGAGCATCAGCAATGTCCATAGCTGATGCGCATGATCACGCTTGCCCTCGGTGTGCTGGGCGATCAACTGGCGCACGGCTGCGGGCTTGAAGTAGCCGCGCCGCAGGGCGCGCTCTGAGAGCACGGTTTCGCCGAGAAAGCCTTTCAATTCGCTGCGGAACCAATGCGCCAGCGGAACCCCAAAACCCATCTTGCGGCGCGTCAGGTTCTCTGCCGGCAACATGCCGCGCAACGCTTTCTTGAGCAGATGTTTGGTCGTCAAGCCGCGCAGCTTGTAGCGCGCCGGCAGGCTGGCGGCAAATTCCATCAGGTGATGATCGAGAAACGGCGAGCGCGCTTCGAGCGAGGCGGCCATGCTGGCGATATCGACTTTGACCAGCAGATCGTTCGGCAGATAGTTGAACGTATCGGCCATCAAGGCGCGATCCACCACATCGATTTCGCCGTTGCCTGCAAACCAGGGGGCGACGTGGCGCAACGCCTCTGCGGTTTGCGCCAGAAAGTCGCGCGTGCATAACTCCAGCTTCAACTCGTCGTTGATGGCGCTCGTCCATCTGAGATAGCGATCCGCTGTCGAACGACCCATCACGCCGACGAAGCGCCGCGCCTTGCCGAGTTGCGAGCGCCTCGCACCGGCCTCGGGAATGGCTCTCAGAGCCGGTTCGACGATTTGCTTGCGAACGAACTGGGGCAGGCGTTGATAGCCATTGGCGATGCGCATGGCCGCATAGCGTTCGTAGCCGGCGAAACATTCATCGCCGCCATCACCGTTCAGCGCCACCGTCACATGCTGGCGCGTCATCTTCGACAGATAGTAGGTCGGGATTGCCGATGAATCGGCATAAGGCTCGCCGTAATGACGCACGAGCGCCGGCAACACTTCGATGGCGGCAGGGCGCACGATGAATTCATGATGCTCTGTGTCAAAGCGTTCGGCGACGCGGCGCGCATGATCAATCTCGCTGAAATCCTTCTCGTCGAAGCCGATGGAAAATGTTTTCACTCGTGTTGATGACATCTCGCTCATCAACGCCACCACGGCGCTCGAATCAATGCCGCCCGACAGGAAAGCGCCGAGCGGCACGTCTGACATCAGGCGCACGCGCACGGCGTCGCGCAGCAACTCGATGGCGCGCTCGCCGGCTTCGGCCTCAGTGATGTGGATCTTGCTCTTGAAATCGAGCGACCAGTAACGCTCGATCTTCACTTCGCCGCGCTGCCAGACCAGCGTGTGGCCGGGTTCAAGCTTGCGAATCGCGCGAAAGGCGGTCTGCGGCGCGGGCACACACAGGAACGACAGATAATCCGAAATCGCTTCGGGATTGATTTCACGCGACACCCCTGGGTGGCACAGTAGCGCTTGAAACTCGGAGGCGAAGACCAGCCCGCTGCCATTGATGGCATAGAGCAGCGGCTTTTTGCCGACGCGGTCGCGGGCAAGCAAGAGCCGTTCAGCGCGCGCGTCCCACAAGGCGAAGGCGAACATGCCGCGCAGTCGTTTGGGCACGTCGCTGCCATACTCCTCATCCGCATGAACAAGCGCTTCCGTGTCGGTCTGTGTATAGAAACGATGGCCGCGCGCTTCCAGCTCGGCGCGCAGTTCTCTGTAGTTATAAATCTCGCCGTTGAGAACGACCCAGACGCTCTCGTCTTCGTTATGAATCGGCTGTTGGCCGGTCTGCAAATCGATGATGGCCAGCCGCCGCATGCCTAAGCCGACCGAGGCACTGCCCTGAAAGCGGCTGCGGCAGCCGTTTTCGTCCACCTCATTGAAATAGTATCCCTCATCATCTGGGCCGCGATGCGTAATGGCGGCACACATCCGCCGCACGGTTTCGGGGGCGACCGCTTGAGGGTTGGCGCTAACCGCGCCGACGATTCCACACATTTTAATCTGAGGAGGGTAAGGCAATTCCGGGCAGCTTGCTGCGCCTCCTTTGCCTCTTACTCCTTCGATACCTCGCAGCTTGCTGCGAGGAGATTCATTAACTGAAAACTATGTTTATGGAACTCGCGAAGACAGCGAAGGGCTCGGCAACTGGCGCGGCGCGGCGTTGCCGTTAAACGTATAAAAAGCCGGCTGCATCGCATAGGCCGATTTGCGCTCTTTTGCGGCACGCCGCAGTTCCAGGCCGATGCTGATGAAAATGAAGAAGAAGATATAGAGCTGGGCGCGGTGCCGATAGGCCGTGCCGACATTCGATTGATAAAGCGCGTACACCAGCGTCAAGCTGATCGTAAAGATACTGATGGCGAAGGTCTCCTTCAGGCGATGCCGCAGGCCATACCAGTAACCGCGCAACAGCATAGGCATCAGCGCCCACCAGGCAATCAATTCGGGCAGCGTGATGAGTTGGCGCAGGTTGGTAATCATCCAGGGAAACGGCGCGAACAAGACGTAGACCAATCCCAGCGGCAGGTAACTGATGGCGGCCTTCGGGTCGGTAATGTCAACGTCGCCGCCGAAGCCGGAATTGGCGACTTTCGCTGACCATTCGCGCGTGGCTTGAATGTGTTTGAGATTAAAGGTCTCCTGCGGCACATTGCTCGCCCCGAAATAAGCGAGTGTAATCCCAAGCACAATAACCAGAATGCCGCCCTGGGCCATGCGCAGTGGCGACAGACGCTTCGGCGTCAGCACTAGGGCGCTGGCGACGGCGACGAACATAATGTAGAAGGCATAGTGGCGCAACGACAACAGACAGAATAATGACGCGATCAGCAGAATCAGGCTCTTGGTTTGAAACCGATTGCGCAGCTTCAGCGTGTAGAGCGCGCACAGGCACAGGCTCAAGTCGATGGGCGCATCTTTCAACATCTGCGATGACCAGAGAATCATCGACGGCGCAAAGGCTGTCAGCAGGGCGGCGACCCGCGCCGGGCGCTGTTCCGGGTAGATCAGCAGCGCGATTCGATAGACCGCGATACAGGCCGCCGCGCCGAGCGCGCAGTTGATCAGTTGCACGGCGAGTTGATTCTGTCCGATGGCGTAATAGATCGCGCCGACGTAATAAAACATGCCCCAGCCCGACCGGCTCAATCCGAGGTAGCTTTTCATATAAGGCGTGTCGAGATTGCCCATTCCGTGCCACGCCTGGCTGAGCGCATTGCCGACAATATCGAAGGTTTCAGCATCGCCGCCGAAGAAGGCCTGCTGATGTCTGGAATAAATCAGGAACGCCACGACCCAGCGCAGTGCCAGAGCCACAATGAACAGGCGTATAAGAAACCGGCGGTCGGTGTTGCCGCGCAGAATGATCCACACGCACGCCAGCGCCGGAACCAGGCCAACCAGAATTGTCAGTCCGGCTTCCGGCTGCCCGACGACCCACAGGCCGAGGTAGATCGAACCTGCGATCAGGCCAATCATTGACAAGAGCACAGACAGTGAATAACGCATGAACTTACCCGTGAACCGTGATGGCGTCTGCCGTTCGTGTTTTCATGGCAGCGGCAAATAAAATCTCGCCCAGTTGCGCCGCCTGCGCCGCCAGGTCATAACGCGACAGCGCGAAGCCACGACCGGCGCGGCCCATTGATTGGCGCAACCGGGCGTCGCCGAGCAGACAGTCGAGCGCTGCAAGCCATTCCATAGGGCTGCTGGCCAACAAGGCCGCGCCGCTTTCTCTAGCCATCTCGCCGACGACGCCGACCGGCGAGGCGACAAACGGCACGCCGCAGCAGAGATACTGCACCGCCTTGAATCCAGACTTGCCGCGCGACCATTCATCATCGGCGAGCGGATAGAGGCCGATGTCCAGAGAGCGGAAATCGTCGACCTCGCGGTCGAGCGACCAGTTCAACTCTTCCATCTCAACGCTGCGCAGGTTGAGCGCGCGGCCACCGCCGACCACTTTCAGTTTGAAGCGATGTCGTGTGGCCAGTGCTTCGAGCGCCGGGGCAATCGCTTCAAGATAAGGCAATGTCGTGTGCGTGCCGATCCAGCCGATAGTCGGCGGCTCGCCGTCATGACTTTGTGGGCCAGGCGAAAACTTTTCCGTATCGACAATCGTCGGCAAGACGGTGGCGCGCACGCCCGCCGCCTTGACGTGCTCGGCGATCAAGGAATTGCCGCAGACCACATGCGCGGCACGCTGAATCAACTCGCTTGTCTTGTCCAGACAGCGGATGTGCGTGGCCAGGCGACCGTAAACCGGGCTGGTGTATTGCACCCATAACGGATCATCGAGATCAAGCACGATGGGCTTTTTGAACCAGCCGCTGATGACGCGCTCGACGAGCGGCGGGCCGACCAGCGCCGCTTCGCGTTGCACAAAGATCACATCCCAGTTGCCGACCGCAAGCAGATCGAAGCAGCGCGCCGCCGCCGCACGGCCAAGCCCGACGGCGTTGCGGCCCAGGCGACCTTTGCGGTAGAGCTGTTTGAAAAGCGCCGCGCTGATGAACGGCTTCAACTCGCACTTGATTCCCTGCTCGCCGAGCAAGGGGATGAACTGTGCGATGCGGAAGCGCGTCGACGCCGCTTCTTCGGGATAAGGCGCGAGCGCCAGAACTTTGAGGTGATCCATGCAATCGTTCATCGAGGCGAGCCTCTTCGCCCGCTTCACATCCATCCTTGCTGATCTGTATCTGATCGCTCGGCGCGCAAGGTGATCGTATCGCCCATCGCCGTCGCGGCTAAAAAAGCGTTCGCCATGCCCTTCGCCATATGCAAAGGTCGATGGCGCTCGACACGGGCGCGCAGCGCTTCAGTTCTATCAATCTGAAAACCGCCGCTCGCGTTCTCTTCACGCCCGCCGAAGAGCTTGCGGATTTCGTGCGGGTCAATGTTGCGCGTCCTCACGGTCAGGCGCGCAAAACCGGCGTCGCGCAGCACGCGCGCCAGCAGCTTTGGCGTGAAGTAGCAAACGTGCTCTTTGCAGATGACCCGCCAGCGCCCGCCGAGCAAGCGGCGACTGAGGCTGTTGAAATTCGGCGTCGTCAGGTAAAGCAAGCCGCCCGGCCTGAGAATCCGCGCGCATTCCTGCAAGAGTGACAGAGGCTCAAGCAAATGCTCGATCACCTCCGAACAGTAGATCACGTCGAAGAATTCCGACGGATAACGCGCCGCCTGCAACTCGCCTTGAAAGGCTTTGATGCCGTAGCGCGACAGATGCTCGAAGGCGCTGGCGGCGATCTCTGTGCCGTGCGCGCGCCAACCCTGCGCCGTCGCCACTTTGAGAAAATGGCCAGCGCCACAGCCGATGTCGAGCAGGCGATTGTTTTCTCGATAGGGCGCAAAGCTCGCCATCAAGCTCTGAAAGCGCGCTTCGGTTAGCGGACTGAAGGCCAGGTTCTCTTCGTGATAATAATTACCGTAGTAGGCATGCGCCTCTGCGGGGCTGGCAAAGCCTGTGTGAAAGTGCAGGCCGCAATCCAGACAGCGGCGCAGATGGACGCCCTCGCGCGCCTCGGCAACTCCGCGGCTGTCGCGCGCACGGCAAATCGGGCAGCCCGCCTGCAATTCGCAGGCGTTGTCCGCCGAGTCGTCTGCGGCGGTCGCGGTGCGGCGCGCAGGCCGGTTCGCCGGCGGCGCATGGGCGAGTGATTGATAAAGCGCGACGTAGCGTGGGCCGCCGACTTCGGCAAGCGAATAGCAGCGGCGCGCGACTTCGCGGCAGCGCTCAGACGCAGCGGGCAGATTATCGTTTAGTAATGCTAATAACTGTTCAGCCGCGCGCTCGAAAGCCTGTGGGTCAAGCTCGTCGACGACAATGCCCGCAGAATTGGATTGCAGAATTCCGTCTGTATCGCCGCCTGCGGTGCTGACGACCGGCAATCCGGCGGCGAGATATTCGCCGGTTTTAGTCGGCGACATGCCGGCTACGGCGTCGCTCTGCCTGATGAAACTGATAGCGATGTCAGCGGTGCCGAGCAGCGCCGGCACTTGCGCAGGCGCGGCGCTGATGATCGAATACGCACCGCCCTCAACGCCTCGCTCATCGAAAGCCCGCTCCACTTGCGCGCGGCTGGCCCGCGTCAATAAAAGGAAGCGCGAGCCGGGGCGCTGGTCACGCAAACGCTTGAAGAACTCGATCATCTCGCCGAGCAGGTAACGCCCGCCGAGCGAACCGGCATAGACGAGCGTGAGCGGGCCTGTGGGTTTCGCTTCGCGGGCCGAACCGTCATAAAGCGATAGATCGGTACAGCACGGAATCACTGTGATCTTCTGCGCCAGGGCGCGCGCCTCAGCGCCTTCAAGCAGCCGTGCGCGGAGCTTTTCAGTCAGCACGACGATGCGGTCTGCGCGGCGCAGCAGCGCACGTTCGGCGGCTTTCACCAGACGAAACGGCAGGCTGCCTGTCGACCAGACGCCGTTATCGACATACTCTTCCGCCATCTGCCCGCGCAGATCAAAGATGAGCTTGCGGCGCAGCGCAGCTTGTAATACCAGTCCCATCACGCCCGGCACATGGGCGCGCGCATGAACGACGCTCAGTCGGTGACGCAGCATCAGCCACATGCCATGCAGTATGCCGAGCAGCACGTCATAAGCCGTCGCCAGTAGCGAAGGCCGCTTGTGGTACGTCAAGGCGTGCCAGTGTATGCCATCGTTAGCCAGCCGCCGCTTGAGTTCGCGCCGCCGCGCACGCTCGCCGTCGTGCCATCGCCCATGCTTTTCGTAAGTCAGCAGATGCACACGAACCCCTGCGCCGGCGACCGCGCGCAGATAAGGCAGCACCTGCGTATGCACGAGCGGCTCTTGCGTGTTGAAGTAACAAATGTAAAGTGATCGCATTGCGTTTTGTAACATGCTTCGCAATAGCCAGAATTTGCCGGCGCGCGGCCCGGCGGCGATGATCAATAGGTCTGCGGCCATGCGCCGCGCAGAGGTTCGCCTTCGGCACGCGGCGGCGTCGCCAGTTCAGCGAGCAGGCTGGCGAGTTGTCCCGCCTGCGATTGGCGCTCGTAGCGCGACAGGTCGCTGTCGTTCGGCGCGGCATCGTCGCCCGATTGGTAAGCGCGGTACGAATCAATCAGGGCCTGCTCGATGCCGGCGATGTCTGTCGATTCAACGACGATGCCGGCGCGCGCTTCGTTGATCAGGCGCACCGCCTCGAATCCCTGATGCGCCAGCGCCAGAATCCGCCGGCGTGCGCCGAGATACTCGTAGAGCTTGCCCGGCACATGCCCTGCGTTGGTCTGCGCTTTGTGAACGATCAGCAGCAACAGCGACGAATTGACCTGCTGCGCCAGCGATTCACTGTGCGAGACGAAACCTGTGAAATTTGTAATGTCAGCCACACCGAAGCGCGCTACCATCTCCTGAACGTAAGGGTCAGGCTGGCCGACGATGTTAAAGCGCACATCGGCGCGCGCCACTTTGCCGCTATCGATGACGCGCCGCAACGCTTCAAGAAAGGCGGACGGGTCTTGCTTCGCGCCGTAGAACAGGCCGACGTAAGTAATCGTCCATTTGTCGGGCCGTCGGCTTTCGACAGCCGCAAACTCGCTGGCGTCGAAGCCGTTGCGAATGACTTCGACGCGCCGCTTGCCGCCGGTCAGGCGGCGCGTCGTCTCGGCCCATTCTTCCGACACGGTGGTGATGATGTCGGCCTTTGCCAACAGCCGCGCTTCAATCTTCTGATCGATGCGTTTACGCAGCTGGCTCGAATAATCGGCGTAGTGATGCTCTGTCCACAAATCGCGGAAGTCAGCGATCCAGGGCTTGCCTGTGGCTTGCTTCAATCGATAAGCAAGCAGATGCGCGGTCACCGGAAACGAACTGGAAAAGATGGTCTCGACGCCTCCCTCGGCCATCGCTCGCCGGGCCGCGCGCAGCGCGTAAGGGAACCAGCCGATCTGTCCGTCGGGAATGTAGCCCCAGGTGCGCACCGTGCGCTTGAGAAAACCGAGCAGCGCGCTATCTGCGCTCGGTTGCAGGGATGCCGTCCCACCCTGGGCCGCGCCGTCGTCCGTGCGTTTCATTACAGTTTGTTTGAGCAACGCGCTGAGGTGGATTGCGCCTGTGCGGATCACTTCGACGCCGCGCGTCGTGCCGTCGTCAAGCGAAGGGTCGACAAAATAACAACCCTGCTGCGGCGTGATGACGACCGGCTGCCAGCCCTGATCGCCGAGATAGCGCGCGAACTTCTGCGAGCGCTGGCTGCCGATGCCGCCCAGTGGCGGATAGTAATAACAGAACATCAACACGCGACGCCCGGACGCCTCTCCTGAGCCAACGGCAGGGCGGGTTGTTCGATTGGCCGCCGGCGTGATAGTCATGCGCCGGCGGCCTCGATCTTTTGAGAAGCCATCTCTCGCTTGATGCAGAGAGCTTCGAGGGTTGGTTGCATCGGGCGCGCACATCGGGAAAGCCAGGACAGCGGCGCGCGCCCGAAGACCTGTTTCAGCCGCGCGCCACGCCGCGATGCGGGATTGAGGTACTTATCTTCGAGCGGCACGAAGACAACGCCAACCGGGCCGCAACCTGCAAGCATCCGCATGAAGGTTCGATAAGAGAGCAGCCGCGCCACATGGCGATAAGGGATGCCTATGCGCCACTCGACGTAAGCATCGGCAAGCCGTGCCGGCAGAAACTGCACGCCCCACAACCTGACGTGCGGTTCCGGTGACCACAAAGACCACTTGTTTGGCGTCAGCATAAACAAGGCCCCGCCGGCTTTCAGCGCCGCCGCCATACAAACGCAAGCTCGTTGTGGGTCGGCGACGTGCTCAATCACATCTGTACACTTGATCAGATCAAAAGCGCTGTCGGCGAAAACCGGCTGCTCAAGCATCGCCGCGATCAAGGTCACACGGTCGGCAATCCCATGATCGGCGCAGCGTTTCGCGGCGATGATTAAGGCCGGCAGATCTGTGTCGACGCCGGTGACCTGATCGAAGCGCTCTGCCAGATGCGGCAGCATGCCGCCCGACCCGCAGCCGGCTTCCAGTGCGCTGCGCCCATGCAGGCGCGCTCCCAGATAACGCGTGGTGCAGAACTCCATATATTTCAGGCTCCAGGATTCTCTCGTCTGCGCCTGCTGCATATACTCGCGGTCGCCTTCCAGTAACGGCGCAGGCAGGCGATGCGCCTGCATATAGAGGTCGATCAACTCGGCCAATGACGCGGTGTGAAAGACGGCAAGCATCTGGTTGACCAGTTCGGCCTCTTCGACCGCGCGCGCCTCTGTCCAGCAGGACGGAACAACCGTGGTGCGCAAGTCGAGGATGCCGCAATAGCGCAGATACTCTCTGTTACATCCATTACAGATCACCGATTCGACATCCGCCGCTGCGCCGATGGATTCAGGCAGAATAAGCGCCTGCCGGCAAAGCGGACAACGTAAGACAGTTGCGCAGGTGAGTTGAGCAGTCATGCTAATTTCTCAAAGCAGCGAGATAGAATTCGCCTAATTGCTGGCGAAAGCGCTCGCGACTGAAACGTGCGATGAAGCGTTCGCGCCCGCGCCGGCCCATCGCTTCGCGCAAATCGCGGCTCTCGGCCAGACGGTTCATCGCCGCAAACAACGCTTCGCCGTCGCCTGCATCGATGAGCAGGCCGGTGATGCCGTCTTCGACAATCTCAGGGATGGCGCTGATGCGCGTGCTGATGACCGGCAGCGCAAACGACATAGCTTCCGCGTTGGTAAATCCCCAGCCTTCGGCGGCGGTCGGCATCACGAACACATCCGCCGCCGGATAGATTTCACTGTACAGGCGCTGACGCGCCATAAACGGCAACACCTGGACGCCTTCGCGCGCCCTCAGATTTTCCGTATGATTGGTTACAATGGTCAGCGAGACCTGCGGATGACGCGCTCGAAGTCGCTCGAAGGCCGCGAGGACGAGCGGCCCGCCTTTGCGCGCCAGTTCGCGCCCGATGAAGAGAAAGTTGATCGTCTCAGACTCGCGGCGCGGCTCAGGCAGAGCGGGTACGTCGAAGCCCGGATAGATCACTTCAACCTTACCCGGCGGCAGGCCGCGTTCAAGGTAAATCCGCCGCGCCCAATCCGAGAACGTATAGATGCGCGCCACATTCGTGGCATTGAGCAGTTCATCGTGGATGCCGAGCGGCGGATAGATCGTCTCGGCCAGCCGGTAGCGGCGGCGTATCTTGCGTGCGCTCCACTTCTCGTAGTCGCGCACATTGATGTAATGGCTCGACCCGGCGCTCATGACGACCGGCACGCGCCGCTTCGCATGAATGCGCGTCGGATGCGAATGAACATGAACCAGATCGACATCGCCGTTGACGGTCAGGGCGCGAAAGCCGAACGAGTAACCTAAGAACGGATAGACCAGCCGGTTGAGCAGGACTTCTTCGGCGACGTTGCAGCGCGCCCGTTCGTTGCCGGTGTGATACTGCTGGCTGACAAAGTAGCTCACGTCGTCGGGCGGATGCTCGAAGACTTCGCGGACGTAAACGCCTTCGCCGCCTTCCTGTGGTGGACCGACCAGCACGCAATTAATCATCAGCTTTTCTGGCGACGATAAGATACTGAAACGTGAAGAAGTCGCGCCCGACCAGCGGCGCAACGAAGCGACAGAATAAGCGGCTGGCCAGTGCGCCCAGACGACCGATGCGGCTCTGGTCTTCAAACAGGCGATAGGTGCGCTCGATTTTTTCGATGCGCAGGCCGGCGCGCGCGAACAAGTCGCGAATCGTCGGCAGCGTGAAGAAGCGCAGGTGCGTGCTGTCGAGGATGCCGCTCTCACGATAACCCCAAGCGTTGAAGATGAGCCGCGCAATGACCAGATAAAAGCGCAGGTTGGGAATGCTCGCGACAACGCGCCCGTCGGCTTGTAGATAACGACTGAACGAAGCCAACGCCGACCACGGATCAACCAGATGCTCAAGCACATCAGCAAAGATGATGTAATCGAAACTCGACTGCGCCAGCGGCCAGTCCGGCGATTGCGCGTCACCGACCAGCACGCCGTCGAGTTTGTCTTGCGCCAGCGCCGCCGCTGCGGTCGACGATTCGATGCCGATGACTTCGCGCGCCCCCGCCTGTTTCAAGGCAAAGCCGAGTTCCCCCGCCGCGCAGCCGACATCAAGGATGCGCTTGCCGGGCGCGGCGATGAGCGCCTGAATATCGCGCCGGGGCTCAGAGTAATATTCAATACTTTTATTCTCTGAGCCGGTTGCCGCCGGTTTGCCGTCGCGGTTCATACGCGCCAGGCGCTGGTTGTCTGTCAGGCTTTGCATCTTTAGGGTTATTCGATGGCCAGCTTGCGCCCTGAGAGGGCGCGCAGGTGATAGCGCAATGAACGATTGTAAAATTTCGCCTGCGCGCTGAAGTAGTCGCGCATGCGGCCTTTGCGCATGGCCCGCAATCCGAAGTAAGCGACGCGCAGCAGCGCGCCGAGAGTTTTGATCAACATCAGCACAGCCATTGCTGGCAGACCTGCGCGCCGGCGATAGATTTCATAAGCGCGCTTGTGACAGAGGTCTATGCGCTCGTCGCCGTATTTCTTTTCGGCACTCTTATGGTTCAAATGGACGATGGCCGCCGCCGGCGTGAAGGCGATGCGCCAGCCGCAATCTCGCACACGCATACACCATTCGAGGTCTTCGCCATACATGAAAATGCGTTCATCAAAGCCGCCCGTCTGCACGAAGACTTCGCGGCGCACCAGCATCGCCGCGCCCCACACGGCGTCGACGTCGCGGGCGCGGGCGTGCGGCCAGTAACCGCCCAGCAGCAGTTCGCCCTGCAAGCGGCGCGGCAGGAATTTGTAGAGCATCAAGTCTTCAAGCAGCGCCATGCGAATCGACGGAAAACGCGAGCAGGATGATTGCAGCGTGCGATCTTCAAACAACAGCTTGCAGCCGGCGATGCCGATGGCCGGATCATCAGCGATAAAGTTGACGAGCCGTTGAATCGCCTCATCAAAGATGAGCGTGTCGCTATTGAGCAGAAAGAAAAATTCGCCGCGCGCCGCGCACATCGCTTGATTGTTAGCGCGCCCGAATCCGAGATTGGCGGCGTTGGCGATCAAGCGCACGTCAGGAAACTCTGCGCCAATCATCTCAAGGCTGCCATCACTTGACGCGTTATCAACGACGATCACTTCATAAGCCATGCCGCTGAGATGTTGGCGAACGCTTCGCAAACAGTCGCGCGTGATGTCGCGCGTATTCCAGTTGACGATGATGATCGAAAGCTTCGGGTCATTCATCATATGATTGATGCGCTACGCCATAGCCGCAGCCGGCGCGGGCGGCGCAAAAGCCGGGCGCTGGTCGATAAATAAGCGGTGCCAGATTTCAAAGGTCAACAACATCAAGAGCCATTGCGAACGATTGGCACGACCGGCGAAATGATCGTCGAGCATCGCCGTCACCTGCGCCGCATCGAAGTAGCCGCGCCGCCGTAGAGTTTCCGCCGCCAGGTGATCGCGCACGAACGATTCGCTAGCCGGCGTCATCCAGTTGTTGATGGGCACGTTGAAACCGCTCTTTGGCCGTGTCGAAATTTCGCGCGGCAGCAGCCGTTCGGCCAGTTTGCGAATCGCATATTTCGTCGTCAAGCCGCGCATCTTCATCTGCATAGGCATGCGCGCTGCCAACTCAACGATGCGGTAATCCAAAAACGGCGTCCGCACTTCGAGCGAATGCGCCATGCTCATCGAATCAATCGCCCGCAACAGTTCGGTGACCTGGTAAGTTTTTTGATCCACGTACAGCACACGATTGCGAAAGTCGCGCGCACGAGTCGCGGCAAAGCGTTCGAGCAAATATTCAGTGGCGACATCGAGGTTCGCCGTCGCGCGCATCTCCGGCGACAGCAACAGCGAACGATCCTGCGCCTCGGTGGCGTGCAGATAGCGCCCGGCGAAGCGTTCGGTAGGCGACATCAGCGCCGAATCAAAGAAACGTTTGAGCCGTGCTGCGCGGCGACCTTTTGTATTGGCCGCTACAAATCGCGCGGCACGCCAGAAAGCGCGCGGCAGCCGGTCGAGATAATGAAACCGCTGCGCCGCGACGTGGCTCGGATAGCCGGTGAATAGTTCATCGCCGCCGAGTCCCGACAGCGCCACGGTGACGCGCTCGCGGGCGGCTTTCGAGACGAAATAGCTTTGAATGAGCGATTGCGACGGCTCGTCGTGATGCCAGATCATGCGCGGCAGAGCGCGCCACGCTTCATCGCGTGTGAAGCGGTGTTCCTGGTGCTGCGTCTGGAACTGATCGGCGACCAATCGCGCATAACGCGCTTCGCTATAGCCGGGCTGGAATTCAATCGAACAGGTTTTGATTTCGCCGCCGGCGCGCGCCATCATCGCGACGATCAGGCTCGAATCAATGCCGCCTGACAGAAATGCGCCGAGCGGCACGTCACTGATCAGACGTATGCGCACGGCGTCTTCGAGCAACGCTTCGAGTTCGTCGAGCCATGCGCGCTCTGTGCGCGGCCCGTCATCGCGAAAATCAATCTCCCAATATTTCTTGAGCCGCGCTGCGCCGTTCTCAAAGATCAGCAGATGACCTGCGGGCAGGCGCTGAACATTCGTAAACAATGAATGCGGCTCAGGCACGGCGAAGAATGATAGATAGCCGACGAGCGCCTCGCGATTCAGGTCGCGCGCCACCGATGGGTCTTCGAGCAGCGACTTGATTTCCGAGGCGAACAGCAGCCGCCTGCCCTGCTGCACGTAAGCGAGCGGCTTCACGCCCATGCGGTCGCGCGCCAGCAGCAGGCGCTGGCGGCGGTCGTCCCACAGCGCAAAGGCAAACATGCCGTTGAAGCGCGTCACACAATCATCGCCCCAGGCTTCATAGGCATGGACGATGACCTCTGTGTCGCAATGCGTGCGAAATGTATGGCCGAGCGCTTCCAACTCGACGCGCAGGTCGTTGAAGTTGTAAATCTCGCCATTGTAAGCTGCCCAGACCGATCCATCTTCGTTGCCGATAGGTTGATGCCCGGCGGCGACATCAATAATCGCCAGGCGACGCGCCGCCAGTCCGACTCGTGGGCCGCGAAATTGGCCGCCGGAGCCGGTTTCGCGGCAGGCAGGCGGATCGTTAAAGTAAAAACCTTCGCCGTCCGGCCCGCGATGCTCGATCACCTCGGCCATGCGTTTGAGCACAGGGCGATCAACCGGCTGGCCATCAAAGTCAACGACTCCGCAGATTCCGCACATAAATCAAGTGAAACGCTTCGCTGATCCGCCTATGAAAAGGTTGGGCTATCTTCCTCGGACTTCAGTGGTCGCGCGGGCGAGTTGCCGTAGATTTCACCAAAGGCGCGCAGGTAAAAGCCGCTCTGCCAACCATACAATTGCCGCTGGCTTCTATAGTAAACATTGGTGGTGAAACGGGTCAGCAGAGAATAGACCACGCCGCGCACCGCTGTGCCCAGTAACTTTGCCAGATGAAAAAGCAAGCCGGGCAAGCGTCCGTTCAACTTCGCATAAGCGCGCAGGCCGCCCAGGTGGCACAAACGCAATCGTTCTTTCTGCGTCCATTCCAGATCGGCGCTGACGCTGCCGACGTGGTAGACGACGCCGAGCGGGTTGAACATAATCCTGCCGCCGGCACGCCGTATGCGCATACACCACTCACTGTCTTCACCGTACATAAAGAAGTCTTCTGCAAACCCGTCGGTCTGCTCGAAGACTTCGCGGCGCAACATCAGAAATGCGCCGGCCAGCCAGTCGACCTCTTTCTCGGCATCGCTTTGCCAGTAACCGCCCAGCAGCACGTCTGCGCGTCTGGCCGCCGGCAGCAGTTTATAAAGCCATAAATCCTCAAACAGGCTGCGAAGTATGCTCAACGAACGAAAGGCTGTGTGTTGAATGCAGCCGTCGGGATACTGCAATTGACAGCCGGCCATGGCGACATCCGGGCGCGATAAAAGATAGGTCGTCATTCTGGCGATGACCTCATCGCGCACGTATGTGTCGCTGTTGAGCAAGAGCAGCAAGCGCCCACGGGCGGCGCGCATGCCCTGATTGCAGGCTCTGGCAAAGCCCAGATTCATCTTATTGGCGATGATACGGACTTGCGGAAAGTTTGCCTTGAGCATGTCAAGCGAATCGTCCGCCGAAGCGTTATCGACGACAATGACTTCCAGCGTCAGCGAGCGGCTGTGCTTAAAAAGCGACGCCAGGCAATGATGCAGCGCGTCGCGCGTGTTCCAATTCACGATGACAATGGAAAGGAGCGGCGAGTCGCTGGGATCAACAAACTCAGCCGGTTGGTTCTTGCTCATGCGCTCAAGGTCGCTTCACGGCAACGGCGGCCAACTCTTCGCCCGCCGGCAATCCGACTGCACATTGCATGCGCTCGATCAGCGAAAGCATCAATGCCCGTCCCCGGCGCGATAAAGGATAGCGATGCGCGGCATCGCTATAGATCGAGTGCGCGTCACCAGCCGCGCGGCTGTGGCTGAAGAGCGCGACTTGATAGCCGCCGCGCGGCAAGCTCGTCATTCGCTCGATAGTGAAGCCAGCCTCTTGCAGCGCAATCGACAGGCTGCGACGTGTGAAATTGATCAGGTGCCTTGGCGTATCCAGAGCCAGCCAGTAATCGCGGAAGCGACGCGCCGACAGGCTTTCAATATTGGGAACGATGATGGCGAGCCGCCCGCCCGGTTTCATCACCTGAAAGATGTCGCGCAAGAAGGTCACAGGGTCAGGCACATGCTCAAGCGTGTGCGAGAGCGAGACCGCGTCAAAGCTGTTGGCAGGCAAGCCGACCTCGCGCAGTTGTCCGCCATAGGCTTCCAATCCGAGCACCTCGCGCGCCTGTGCAATGGCTGTATGGCTGATGTCGACGCCGACCGTGCGCTGCCAACCCAGGGCACGCATCAAATCCAGATACCTGCCGACGCCACAGCCGACTTCCAGCAGGTGACCGTTTTCAACATAAGGATGCAGCAGGATGTCCAGATGGAACGTCAGCCGCTCGCGCAGCCAGCCTGTCAGCGGCAACCGCGCCAGCCGCGCGATCAGAGAGTGTCCGCCGAGATGTCTGTAACCATAGTTATGCGCCAGCACGCTCCGCTTAATGAAATACCACAAGCGCGCCGCCGCTTGCCGGCGCGCGAACAAGTCATGAGATGCCGGCGGTTTATAAGCATAGTAAGTGTCATCAGGATAGTAGAGCGCAAGCGATGCGGCACGGGGCCGCTCTTGCAGATAGACCAGACCGCAGGCGCGACAGCTAACCAGAGGAAAGTCTCCGGGAACTCCGTAGAGCCAATCGCCGGATGTGAGAAAGAATGAACACGCTTGGCTGGCGCAGACCGGGCAGGCATCGACCCGTTCAAGCCGTTCAAGTTGCGCGATTGAAACTTCCGCCTGCATGGCCGCTTGCCTCATGCCTGTCCTTTGGCGATTTTCGGAGCGCTGCTCCAAAACGATTGAAAGCGATGCTGTGTGAAGCCTTTCAATATGGCTTGATCGTTCGAGTCGAGCGCGATCCAATAGGCGAGCAGCAGATATAAGCTGGTGACGATTGCCGCTGCCGCCGCCAGTGACAGCACGCCATGCACAAGAGGTTTTAAGGCGAACGCCACAAGCACAGTCAGCAGCAAGACCAGCAAAGGCCGCCAGAGACTTGCCTGCCACATGCGCGTGAAGCGAATGGCCAGCACCTGCCGGTTGATCAGCCAGATCAGGACAGGGATGCCCACCGCATTTCCGGCAAGCCATGCAGAGGCCGCGCCGAGTGCGCCAAAATGGGGAATCCATAACAGGCCGCAGAGGATCAAAACCAGCAGGTGAATCGCCTGTGCGGCAGCTACCCATCCGGGCTTTCCGAGGCTCTGGCCAACCGTGACCGTTACCCACGCCGGCGCATTGATCAGCGTGGCGACGGCCAGCACGGCCAGCACAGGGCCGCCGCTCGCGCCCATCTCGGCATCGATCCAGAGACGCAGGAAATCGGCTCCGAACGCGACCAGAAAGACGGTGATCGGCGCGACGGCGAGAAAGATGAATTTGAAAGCGCGCAAGTAGGCGGTCTGAATGGTCTCGCGCTTCTCTGTCACACTCATCGCCGAAAAGGCCGGGAACAAGACGGTAAAGAGATTGCTCGGAATCAGCATCTGCACACGTGAAACGATATTGAACGGCACCGCGTAGAAGGTGACCTGTGCAATCGGCGCTAGCCCGCCGAGCAGCAACTTCTCTGAATGCCCTGCGGCAACGCCTGTAAAGTTGCTCAACATCACAAAGCCGCTGAATCGGTAAAGCTCGCGAAACTTCTTGGCTTCGAAACGCGGGCGCACGCTGATTGCCGGCAACAGCCGTCTGGCAACGATCAGGTAGATGATCAGACTCAAGGCTGACAGGACGCAGCTCCAAACCATAACGGCCAGCAATCCCAGTCCGAGGGTGAGAAGAATGACCGTGACGCCTATCTGCAACGTGCCGATAACGACATTCAAGACGTTGACGACATCGAAGCGTTGCAAGGCGCGCGGCACGGCGGAGAAGACGCCCATCACGAGGTTCAGACCAAAGCTGATGCCGCCCAGCCGCAACGCCAGCACCGCATCTCCCTGCATATGCGCCGGCACACTCAACAGACGCGCCAGGCCGCTTGCCGAAACAAACAGCGCGGCGACCGTTAGAATGGCCATGACCGAAAAAACAAACAGCGCCGTAGCCGTCACGCAGGCGATTTCATCGCGCTCGCCTTTCGCATCGTGCGCCGCGATGAAACGGATCACCGCGACGTTGAGACCGAGATCGAGAAATGCCAGGTAGCCGGCGACCACTGTGATAATCGACAGAATGCCGTATGCTTCAAGGCCGAGCCGATGCAGCACGAACGGCGTCGTGAAGACCGTCAGTCCAAGAAACCAGAACTGCGGAATCAGGTTATAAACGGCATTGGCCATCAACCGATGGGCGCGTCTTTCGCCGGGCATCCTTTGTCGTCTTTCTATCTTCGAGCCGTTTGCGAATTCATGTAGGGGCGACCCTCTGTGGTCGCCCCAGCGTCCTTAATGTGCAACTGCGCAGTCTGGGGCGGGCAGGGACGCCCGCCCCTACATGCCGTCGGAATTCGCTTGTTAGTCGCCGTGCGCGCTGGCTTCATGTTCATAGTCCGAGTAGTCGCCATAATATTCGTAGTACTCGCCCTGCGGGGTGTCGACATTATTGAGCACCACGCCGAAGATCTTTGCTCCGGCCAGCGACAATTCCTGCCGCGCCCGGCGCAGCACGTCGCGCGTGCTCTTGCCGCTCTGGACAACCAGGATGACGCCGTCGACCATGGTCGATAGAATCACCGGGTCGGTCACTTTCAACAGCGGCGGCGAATCGATGATGATGTAGTCGAAATTCTCGCTGAGTGTGCGCAGCAGCTTTTTCATCTTGAACGAGCTGATCATCTCTGCGGGGTTCGGCGGAATCGGCCCGCACGGCATCACCCAGAGATTCGGGATCGGCACTTTCTGCATCACGTCAATCAGCTTGGCGTCGCGCGACAGGTAGGTCGACAATCCGCAGGTCTGCTCGATGCCGAGCACCTTATGCACCGATGGTTTGCGCAAATCGCAATCGAGGATGAGCACGGAATTGCCGAGTTGTGACAGGCTGATGGCGGTATTAATGGCGGTCGTCGTCTTGCCTTCGCCGGGCTTGCCGCTGGTCACTAGCAGGAGTTTCGGCGGGCGATCAACCGACGACAGCAGCACCGCCGTGCGCAGCGCCCGATAGGCTTCCGCCGATGACGAGCGGGTGTCGAGCGCCACGATGGCGTCCGTGTTCATGCGCGCTGCTTCGCCCAGCGCGAGCGCCGCAAATTTCGTCTCGCCGTTTGACAACTGCCGACGCGAGCGCCGACTCGATAGCGACGGGATGACGCTCAAGGCAGGCAGTTGCGCATAGCGCGCGATGTCTTCGACCGTCTTCACTGTGTTATCGAGATATTCGAGCAAGAGCGCCAGGCCGAGGCCGGCGCAGAGGCTGAGAAAAAAGCCGATCAGGATGACGCGCGCACGGTTGGGGCCGAGCGGCGCGCGCGGCACTTGCGGCGGGTCAATCATCTTCAGGTTATTGTGCTGCTCGTGTTCCTGTATCTTCGCCTGATTCGTCTTTTGCAGAAAGTCTGTGTAGAGTTGCTTGGCGGTTTCGACATCCTGCTTGAGCAGGCTGTATTGAATGGCCGCTTGATTCTGTTGCGCGGCCTCGGCTTTGGCGCGTTCAAGTGCCGCCTTCAACGACGCTTCATCGCGCACGGCACGTTCGTAATCCGCCTTGAGTTTGTCGCCAAGCCGGTAACGGCTCTCGTCAACCTGTTGTTGGATGGCAGTGATTTGTTGTCTGAGTTCGATGACGCGAGGGTTCTTCGGCCCGTAGGTCGCATCCATCTGCGCCGCCTGCACGGTCAAGTCGCCGAGCTTTTTTTGCAACTCCGCCGTGCGCGCTTCAACGAAAGCTTCCGGCAGTTTATCGGCGCGACCGGCGAGCACTTCTTCATAGAGCGATTGTTTGAGAATGCGGTCGGTTTCGGCGCGCGTCGCCTGATCGTGCAGGCGCGACAGCTTGTCTATGGCGAGGTTCTCTTTGCCCTCGGTCGAGTAGATGTTGTTGGCGCGACTATAATCGGCCAGCGCTATTTCGGCCTGCTCGACTTTGGCTTTCAGCTCGCGCGTCGAACGTTCCAGCCAGTTGGAGGTGTTGGTGTAGCTTTCCGTCTTATTCTCAAAGTTGCGCTGAATGAAAACCTGCGCGACGTTATCGACCACGTCTGCGGCGATCTCCGGGTCGGTATGCGTAAATGAAATCACCAGCATACGCGTATCGGCCAGCGGCTCGGTGCTCAGGTTGGCCGCCAATACGTCAACATAAGGACTGAGCCGGGCGCTCTCTTCGCGCGAACGCTGTGCCTCGGACGGCAGCGCTATCGAGGTTTGCACGGCGGGCAGCGCGCCGGCGTTGGAATCCGGCGGGCGGAATTTCGACAGAATGCTCTGCATCGCTTCCCAGAAGGATTTCTTTGCCGTCACGTCCATGAACTTCGGATTGTGGTCGAGCTTCAAATTGACCACCACATCTTCGAGCAGCGGGCGGCTTTGCAGTAGACGCATCTTCGTCTTCATGCCGAGCGCCACGAGATAGGTATCGTCCGGCTCGTCCGTCTGGATAACCACATCGCCCGAACGCACCAGCATGCGATTCTCTTTGCCGATCTCAATGGTCGTCGCCGCTTGATAGATCGATTTGCTGCGAAAGATTTCAACCGTGACCACCGACGTAACCAGCACGGCGATGACCAGGACGACCAGCTTGCGTTTGCGTATCGCCTGCCACATCCGGCGCAGATAGTCGCGTTCGTTATCCTCGCGGTAGCCATAGCTATAGCCATAAGCGGAATTGTCGCCATAGCCGGGGCGGGGGTAGCCGGCGCGCACCAGTTGTCCTTCCGACGAAGGAATTTGTTCAAGCTCTAAGCGTTCGTCTGACATACTCTGCTCCTGCTGCTACGTTATGGAGAAGTGAAGCGTGATGCGTGAAGCGTGATGCGTGACTGGAAAAATAGCGAGTGACAAGCCGCTGCTGAAATTTCTAATCACACGGTCTGATTGCTGATCACGCACCACGCACCACGCATCACGTTTAATAAATTGGCAGCCGCGTGATGGAAGACATGCCAAAAGCGCGCAACAGCGCGCCGCCGATGGATTTGCTGCGGCTGTTCGGCACAATGATGATGTCGTTGGCCTGTACGGCGAGGTCTTCTTTCTTGCCGCTCATCATCGCGGCGATGTCGACCGGCAACTCTTCGCGCTTGCCGTTCAGCCCTTCGCGGAAGATGATGCCGTGCGATGCCGCCGCGTTGAACTTCATCCCTTGTGCCAGGGCGATGGCCTGGCGCACGGTCGTGCCGTCCTTGAGCGGGAACGATCCCGGCTGATTGATTTCGCCGGCGACAAAGAAAACGTCTGCCGGCGGAATGTTGACGATGTCGCCCGGCTCAAGGTAGATGTCCTGCTCGAAGCGGCCCTTGAGCAACGCATTGACGTTGACGCTCTTGAGTTCATACTTCGGCCCGTCGTTGCTTTCGGCTTCCGCGTCGGGGCTAGGGACAGTGCCGTTGATCGGCTGCGGTGCGGTGGGCACGGGCAGTTTGACACGGCGGATGATGAAGGCCGTCGAGCCGTGATGTTCCGAGAGGCCGCTGGCGAGCGTGATCAATTCGAGCAGCGACGGTTTGCCTTCGCTCTGATAAACGCCGGGATTGCGCACCGAGCCGTGGATGAAGAATGAGCGGCTATTGTACTCCTTCACCTTGACGATGACTTTCGGATCGCGCAGGTAATCGCCGCGCAGGCTGTTGGTGATAAACAGCGCCAGTTGTTCGGGGGTCTTCTGTTGCGCGGCGATGCGGCCCAGATACGGCATCAGGAAGCTGCCGGCTGAGGTGACGCGATATTCACCGGTCAACTCCGGCGCATTCTCAACTTTGATGTCGAGCACATCGTTCACACCGATTCGGTAGTCTTCATTACTCGCAGCCAGCACATGACTGCCGCTCGCCGTGCGGTTTTCCAGCGCCGATTTCGTCTCGGTCTGCGCCGTCTGTTGGCCGAAGCCACGTGCGGCGCGCGGCATTATCAAAGCCGCCAGGATGAGCAAGGATGTGGCGATGATCGTCTGGATGCCAGGATGACCAGTAGGTTCCCCTTGTTTCATGATGCACCTCTCGCAAGGCTTGTCGCCGGCGCGTCTTCGAGGAGAGGACGGCGCGAAGCGCGGTCGGCGAGGACGGGCGTTTTGGCTTGTGCGCGAACCGCTGCGGCAATCTGTGCCAAGACTGCCGCGAGCAGCAAAAACAGCAACGCATTGGATGGCACTTGCAGGTTGAAATCGAAGATGCTGTGCACGAGGATGGCGAAGGCGCTCGCGCCACAACCGAGCGACATGCCGGCCATCAGCGGGTCGCGGGCTTTGATCCCAGAGGCCAGCGCGCGCACGAGCAGCGCCAGAAACCACAGCGCCAGCAAGCCGCCGATGATGCCGCAATCGGCAACGATTTGCAGAAAGTCGTTATGCGCCTGCGGCACGCGCAGCGAACCATCACTTGCGGTGTAGAGCGAAAAGGCCGTACCGTATGCGCCGAGGCCGACGCCGGTAAGCGGATTGGCGCGAATCATGGTTAACGTATCGCGCCATACCCAGCCGCGACTGTTGAAGAAACTTTCGGCGGGCGCGCCACGGGTGGCCAACTGGTCACCGGCGACCCGCTCGATGATGGGATCAGCGCCGATCCAGAAGACGCCGGCGGCGATGACAATCAGAATTGTAACGGTAATCGCAATTCGCCCGACGACGGCGGCGAGACGGGAACGGGCGTCGCGGCGCTCGTCGCGGTATCGCCGCGCCCGCAGGCTCAACAAAAGAATGAAGCCTACGGACGCCGCGAGGCTGACCATGCCGCCGCGCGACAGCGACGCCAACACGGCGAGGCTCATCATCAATGCCGCAAAGCCGTAAAGCCAGCGCATCTCGCCGCGCACGGCCCGCGTCAGCAACAGGCCGAGCGGGATGGGAATCAACAACTCCATCAGGCCGGCAAAGTGATTGTGATTGGCGAACGGGCCGAACGGCGAAGGCGCTTCGGTCGGGCGAATCCAGTAAAATTTGCCGTTCCAGGCAAAATGTTGAACCAGCGCAAAGACCGCCATCGCCAGGCCGAACAGAGTTAAGAAATTCGCCAGCCGCAGCAAGCGTGCGCGAGTTGCCCAAAAATTCGCGGCGATGAGGCTGCCAATAATCAGAAAGATCAGCGCGATCACCGCCGCGCGCGTCGCGCCGACATCTTTCGACAGACTCATCAAGCGGCCCGTGGAGTCGGCGAGGGCAAAGCTCTGAACGATGCCGACCAGCGCCAGCGCTCCAAGCGGCCAGGCCAGGTCGGGAATCTCCAGGTGAAGTTGCTTCTCTTTGATGGCCATCACAGCCCAGAGCGCGACGAACGCCAGCAGAATACATTCAAAGAGGAATAGCGACCAGGGCTCAACTGCGCCGTGTGCCAGCGCCGTGAAGGCGACAGCGATCATCAAGCCCGTGGCAATGATTTTATGCAAATGTCGTTTGGCAATCGATACGGCGTTCATCTGTTGCTCAGTTCAGTCAAGGTGAAATCGTCGAGCCACAGCGCGCCGCGCGTCGGCTCGTCATAACTGAATTTCGGGGTGCGCTTGATAGTCAGCAGCAACGCGCTCCAGTCGGCGGGCGCGACAAATTCAAGCGTGACGCGCTGCCAATCGTAAGACCCCTGGACAATCGGCGCAGCCTGAGCGATCTCGACACTCGTCCGGCTGTGTGCAATTCCCAGGCGCGGCCCTTCGGGCGAGACGAAATCCCTGGCCTTCACATAAAACTCCAGGCGATAGCGTGCCTGTGGGCGGACGACGAAGAGTTGCTTAATCTCACCGTTGAGGCGCAGCGTATCGCGACCGGTGAATTCAAGCCTTAGTGAACGCGAACCGCTGTGCGCCGTGGCGGCGTCAAGGACCGGACGCAGATAATCGCTCGGCTTGATGGCCCAGTCGAATTGCCCCAGCCCGCTTGCGGCGTCGGTTTCAAAATCCCCATTCCAGACGAGCGGTGCAGGCTGTGACGGATTCTGACTAACCGTCTCCAGCCAGAGATCGCGCGCCATATCGACGTTGCCGCGTGCGATAAGGCCGTCAATCAGTGCGGCGCTTTCCGGCAAGCTGCGACGGGCGTTGGTATCAATCGCGCGAAACACCTTCACGGCTTCGGCAATCGCTGCCTGCTTGAATAGGAACTGTGCGAGGGCCATTTGCGAGGCCGCATCGTTTGCCGTCACCGCCGCAAGCGCTGCCACATTGCGGCCCGACGCATACCAGATCAAATCGAAAGTCGCAGGCAGCAGCGAACCATCAGCCGCCGTGGCTTTGCGAAACTCTGCGAGCGATAACGCGACACGGCCCTGGCGGACCAGCAGGTTCGCCAACCGCCAATGCACTTCGGTGTAGTTGGGGGCAAGCTCGCGGGCGGCGCGCAAATACTGTTCGGCGGCGGCGCGGTCGCCCTTCGCCTCTTCGATGGAAGCCAGCAGCAGTTGCTGGCGATAATCCCACGGCGACAGATTCGCGGCGCGGCGGGCGTGCGCTTCACAGCTTGCGAGGTCAACTTCATCTTCGGCGATTTCAGTTTCGGCCAGTCGCGCCAGCAGCCGCGCCGAACGAGGTGCGTAGCGCAGTCCGGCAGCCAGCCACTGGCGCGGCACCCCAACGCGTTCGTCCGTCAACATGCCGTTGATGACCTGCTGCAACGCCATCGCGCCGAGCAGCGCGCAGACGGCTAAGGTCGCCAGCAGAAGCATGAATCTCGCGGCGCGCTTGTCGAGCTTGATCGTCAGAATCATTATGAAGTTTATACTACAGACGTGCTGCGTTCAGATTATATACTCGCAGGGCATGGCGCCGCACGGCCTATAGACGCCTGTAAGCCGGCCTTCGTCGGCTGTCGCCCGTCGCCTGAACACACGGATAGTTGCCAGAGATTAACCCCATAGGGGAAGACGCTTTCGCGCCCGTTAGATTATTGTCCCTGACCCTGCTTGTTCGATATGGCGGTCTCGGGCCTTGAGATCAGAATCAATTCGGCCAAGACAGATGATCTTTTACACCATGTATTGCGGTTGACAATCAGCCGATTGTTTGGCTTTGTCCAGGAGGTTGTTTGGTGGTCCTGAGAAG
>JBBWZK010000433.1:0-2858 GCA_039648975.1 Blastocatellia bacterium | reverse complement strand
GTTCCTGAGAATTAGAAACCGGAAACCAGAAACCAACTCGCTAATTTTTCTGTCCGAACGGGCGCTGCTTCCCTTCTCTGGCTTCCTTGATCGCGCCGTTGGCGACTTCGCCCATCTCGATGGCCTTTTCGTATTCGGCGAGCGCGTCGGTGCGAAATTCCTGAAAATCATAGATGCGGCCAAGCAGCACATGGCTCCACTGTATGAGCCACTTTTCGGATTCCGGCGAGGCATTGTCAATCGCCTTGCGATAGTGCTTGATGGCCTGTTCAAGGCGATCATGCTGCGCCTGTATCTTATCGTTCTCATCAGCCTTCGCATCAAGCTCAACGGCGGAAGGCGTCGAACTGAGGACCTGCGCCAGACCATAGAGCGCGCGGGCATTGTTGGGTTCTTCCGTGAGCACCGATTCGAGAAGCGCGCGCGCTTCGGCGAACTTCTTCTGGCGAATCAAGTCGTCTGAGGCGAGGATCTTTTTCGCCAACGGCGCGGCTGACGGATCAGCGACCGGCTCATTCTTCCTGGCGCTGCGCACCGCCGCAACCCGCGCCACCACCGGCTCAAACTCTTTGGCGCGCGCCGCCTCGCGCTCGAACTTCACCGTCGCCACCATCTGATCTATGAAGGTTTCGAGGCTCAATCCGACCGCTTCCAGGTCGCGCAACGAGCTATAAAAGTGAAACGACAAGACCGCGCCGCGCAAGTAAGCCTGGGCGAGATCAAATGTGGCATCGTCCTCGCTGTAAGGCGGGCCGCCGGCCATGGCGCGCAGGCGCTTGAGGCGCGCGTCCGCCGCCTGCGCCAGCGATTCGCGCATGATCAGATAGACGCTCGCATTATATGGCTTCGCCGCCGTCGGCACCGCAGCCACCAGCTTGGTGATCGGCTCTTTATAATCAAGCGCGAATTTCAAATGCCGTTCAACTAACGGATCGATGACGAAACGAATCAGCGCCTGCCGCACGCCGTCAATGCTGTAGCTGCGTGAAGGGCCGATGATGACGATGTAATCGTCGCCGACGCGCCGCGTCAGCAGGTCATCTTTCTGATTGAGAATGTCGCCGCGCACCACAGAGGTATTGAGCGCCAGAAACGGATCGGTGACGACGAAGACCTGGCGCGAGCGGTTGCGCGCCACCACAGTCGGGTCTTGCTTCTTGCGCTTCACTTCCGTATCGGTCGGCGCGATAACGAGCGGGCGCATGTTGATGATCGTTTCGGGGGTCGTATGAAAATAGCCGAAGGTTTGATAGATCAACTCGCCGACCGGCTGGCGATAAGCCACCGCGTACTCGTCGGCGACTTTCGTATATTTTGCGAGGAAATTTTTAATGCCGCTGGTCAGGTAAAACTCGCGCACCAGCGGTTCAAAGTCAGTGATCTGGCGCAAGTCCTCTGGCAAAGTGATGCCCGGCGGCGTGTGGATGGCAAAGCCCGGCGGCGCAGTCATCAGCAGGCTCAACGCCACATAGCGTGCGGCATCGGTTGTTTCATCAACGCCGGCGCGGCGGTGTGCCTGATAGAAAGCCGCGAGCTTCTCGCGCAACTGCGGATTGATGTTCGCCATGTCTTTGCGCAGCCCGGCGCGCAAAGGGGATAGCGGCTGGCCGCCGGTTTCGGCATCAAAGCCGGCGACGTTGATGGCCGCCATCGTCACCAGCGTGCGCACATCAGATTCGATGCGCACATTCACATCGGCAGGCAAAATGAAACCCGATGATTGCGGCTGATTGGACGGCAACGCCACTGGCTTCTCCTGTGCCAACACAGACGAAGCCAGAGTGAAACAAAGCAGAAAGGCCAGAACTGAATGACTCATAACCAATAGGATAGCTGCGACGTGAAAAAACGGTCAATGAATTAAACCAATATGTAGGGGCAACCCTCTGTGGTCGCCCCAGATGGAAATGCGCTGATTTTCAGAGACTCTTGCATCCTCACACAGGGGCGTCTACAGAGGGTTGCCCCTACATGATTTTCTCTACAACTTCTCCGCTACAGACTTCGCCTGCATGAAGAGCGTCAGGTAATCGCGCCCGCCGGCCTTCGAGTCGGTGCCCGACATATTGAAGCCGCCGAATGGGTGCACGTCGACCAGTGCGCCTGTGCATTTGCGATTAAGGTAAAGATTACCAACGTGAAAATCGCGCCGCGCCTGCTCCAGACGTTTGCGCTCGCGACTGTAAACCGCGCCCGTCAGACCAAACTGCGTGTTATTGGCAATGTCGAGCGCCGTCTCGAAATCCCTGGCGCGAAATGCCGCGAGCACCGGCCCGAAAATCTCTTCCTGCGAGATGCGCGCCATCGGATCGACTTCGCCAATCACCGCCGGCTTGAGAAACCAGCCGCGCTGATCGTCCGCCAGCGGCCCGCCGCCGGCAAGCAATTTGCCCTCGCCTTTACCGACTTCGATATAATTCGAAATCGATTGATAAGCGCTCTTGCTCGCCACCGGCCCCATCCAGTTCTCTTGCTCTTTGGTCGGGCCGATGCGGAGCTTGCCGGCGCGATCAACGATACGTTCAAGAAGTTTGTCGTAGACTTCGTCAACCACGACGACGCGCGAACAGGCCGAGCATTTCTGGCCCGAAAAACCGAAGGCCGCCGCCGTCACGCCTTCGGCTACCGTATCCAGATCAGCCGTCTCGTCAACGATGATCGTATCCTTGCCGTCCATTTCGGCGACGACGCGCTTGATCCATAATTGCCCTTCGGCGGTTTTCGCCGCGAGTTCGTTGATATGTAATCCACCTTCCTTCGAGCCAGTGAAGGCGATGAAACGCGAGCGCGGATTGCCGACCAGATAATCGCCGATGCGCCCGCCGCTGCCCGGCAGGAAGTTGACGACGCCCGGCGGC
>JBBWZK010000385.1:0-21764 GCA_039648975.1 Blastocatellia bacterium | reverse complement strand
CTGGTACGGTGTGCGGCCTTGAATCAGATGACGCATTTGGGAATGCCGGACAGTTATGCCGTATGACGGGTTGCTGAGTTCAACATTGTGGAAGACTGCTTCCATTTTGATTTACACAACAAAGCCGATTGTATCTATAAACATATCGTCCCTACGGGACTTCGCAGATCGCCTATAAACCCGGGGATTCATCAATGAACATACTTGGCATATCGGGACAGGAACGTGATGCGGCTGCCACGCTCGTGCAAAACGGGCGCGTCATTGCGGCCATCGAAGAAGAAAAGCTGGCGCGCATTCGCCACGTCGGCATGAACTACGCCGGCGGCTTGCCGCATCGCGCCATTCAATTCTGCCTTGAGCGCGCCGGCATTGCTTTCGCGCAACTCGATGTTGTGGCTTATTATCTTGAACCCTACAAGCGCTTTCATCGAGAGATTGCCTTCAACTCGACGCGCGCGACACAGACGCCCGACGCCGAAACCATCGAAGATTTCCCGCCATATTTCGTCGACAGCCTCAACGGTTTGAAGCAACGCTTGCGCACGAAGCGCTTGATCGAATCGGGTTTGTCGGCCACAGGCAAGTTCGTTGTCGTGCCGCATCATCTGGCGCACGGCGCGAGCGCCTTCTACGCCTCGGGCTTTGAGCGCGCCGCGGTTATCTCTGCCGACCATCGCGGCGACATGACGACGACCGCCTTGATGACCGGCACAGGGCACGAGTTGCGACTCAATGCCGAAGCCCAATTTCCCAACTCGATTGGCATGGTTTACAACGCCGTCACGGCGGCGCTCGGATTTGATTACGAAGGCGACTGGCATAAACCGATGTGGCTCGCGCCGACCGGCGAAAACCAATTCGCTGAACTCTTCAACGACCTGCTGGCGGTTGATTCCAACGGCTTGCCCATAATCAATCAAGAGTTCTTCGAGATTGCCGCGCGCGGCATCACCTCGCTTTCCGAAAAGTTTTTTACGCGTGCAGGAATCAAGCCGCGCGCTAAAAGCGAGACGTTGACCACTACGCATCGCAACCTTGCCGCCAGCCTGCAAGCGCGTATCGAAGACGTGCTCTGCGACATCGCTGCGCGCCATCGACACCAGTCCGGCGAAGCGAGTCTCTGCTTTGCTGGAGGCGTCGCGCTGAACAGCCTGGCGAATGCGGCGCTCGAACGCCGCGCCGGTTTCACACGCATCTTCGTGCAACCGGCGGCGGGCAACGCCGGCGCATCGCTGGGCGCGGCACTTCATGTTCATCATCAACTGCTCGGCAACCGCGAGCGCCTCTACCAGATGGAGCATGCGTTCTTAGGCCCGCAGGCGAGCGACGATGAGATCAAGAGTGTGCTCGATAATTGTAAGCTGGCTTACGAATACTTTCTGACGGAAGACAAGCTGATTGCCGAAGTCGCGCGCTTGCTGGCGCAGGGCCGCATTACGGGATGGTTTCGTGGCGCGATGGAGTTCGGGCCGCGCGCCCTCGGCGCACGCAGCATCCTGGCATCGCCGACATCCGAGATGATGCGCGACAACCTGAACATCTATATCAAGCGCCGCGAAGATTATCGCCCGTTCTCGGCATCAGTGCCGGAAGAGCGCGCCGCCGAATTCTTCGAGGCGAGCGCGCTGACAGAATTCCTGCAAGGCGTCAGCCGCATACGTGAAGACAAGCGGGCATTGATCCCTGCGGCGGTCTTCGGCAACGATCTGGTGCGGGTTCACAGCGTTAAACGCAAGACGAACCCGGCATTCTGGTAGCTGCTGACGAAATTCGGCGAGGCGACGGGTGTGCCGGTCTTGCTCAATACGTCGTTCAATCTCTTCGGCGAGCCGGTGGTGTCGACGCCGCGCGAAGCCGTGCGCGGCTTCTACTGCTCAGGCATTGATTGCCTCGCTATCGGCAATTTTCTGATCAAGAAATAATGCCTGGGAGCGCGGGCATCTTGCCCGCAGAGTTTCGCAGGCGAAAGACGAGCGGGCGAGACGCCCGCGCTACCAGGCAAAGCAACTCACTTGATTTTGAAAACTCGCCGGCATTCGTCGTTTCATTATGGAGGAATCATTGGGTGAGCGGCTGGGCTTGATTGACAGGGAGGAGAATGAGCAAACGACTTTATCTGGTCACCGGCGGCGCGGGGTTCATCGGCAGTCACATTTGCGAGCGGCTCGTTCGCGACGGCCACGGCGTGCGCGTGCTCGACAATTTCTTCGCCGGCAAAGAATCGAACCTCGAACCCTTCAAGGCTGACATCGACTTGATACGCGGCGACATACGCGATGCGCGCACGGTTTCGGAAGCGATGCGCGGCGTCGATATCGTTTTTCACGAAGCGGCGTTAGGCTCTGTGCCGCGTTCGGTCGCCGATCCCGTCACCACACACGAGGTCAATATCACCGGCACGCTGAACGTCTTGCTGGCGGCGCGCGATGCAGGCGTGCGCCGTGTCGTTGCGGCGTCAAGCTCATCGGTCTACGGCGAAACGCCGACGCTGCCCAAGCATGAAGGAATCACGCCGCAGCCGCTTTCGCCTTATGCGCTCTCGAAGCTCGCGGGCGAACATTACATCAGCGTCTTCAAACAGGTTTACGGATTCGAGGCGGTGGCCCTGCGTTACTTCAATATCTTCGGCCCGCGACAGGATCCTGAATCGCAATACGCTGCGGTAATTCCGCGCTTCCTCACCGCGCTGCTCGAAGGCCGCCGGCCTGTGATTTACGGCGACGGCGGGCAGTCGCGCGATTTCACTTATGTAGAGAACGTCGTCGAAGCGAACCTGCTGGCGTCGGAGGCTGAAGCCGTCGCGGGCCGCGCCTTCAACGTCGCGTGTGGCGGACGTTACACTCTGCTCGATTTGCTCGGCAAGCTGAAAGCGATCACCGGCAGCGCCATTGAAGCGGTTCACGAAGAAGCGCGACCGGGCGACGTGCGTGATTCGCAGGCGTCGATAGATGCCGCCGCTCAGGCTTTCGGTTATCGCATCAAAGTGGATTTCGATGAAGGCTTGCGCCGCACTGCGGCGTGGTACACAGAACAACATGCCGGAACGTAGAAGCGAGCGGTCGATTCCGTCTCCGGCCATTCGCGCCATTCAAGTCTGCACGCAAACTGAATAGCCACACGAGCAATACAGGCAGCCGCCATTGTGCTGCAAGGTTTCGCCGCAATCCGGGCAACGATTGCCGGCGAACAGTTGATTTTCGGAGCGCCCCGTTTCAACCTGTGCCGCATTGGTCAGCACAGGCTGTGCCTGCATCTCCGACGGCAATGCGCTCAAGACCTGCTGTTCGCGCGAGCCATCGCGATAAACCGTGATCCCTTTGCAACCCAGTTCATAAGCAAGCAGGTAAGCCGTCCGCACCTCATCGCTGGTCGCCTGGTGAGCGAAATTGATCGTCTTTGAAACCGCCGCGTCGATGTGTCGCTGAAAGGCCGCCTGCATGCGGACGTGCCATTCCGGGGCAATCTCATGGGTCGTCACGAAAAGCTGTCGGGCGCGTTCCGGCACTCCGGCTATGTCATGTAGCGAGCCTGTCTCGGCGATGCGCTGCATTAACGCCGCGCTGTAGAATCCCTGAGCGCGTGCGTACTGCTCAAACAGCGGATGCACGAAGGTCATGCGCTCGGAAGCAAACGACAGCCGGCGATAAGCGACCGCATAGACCGGCTCGATGCCGCTTGAGCAGTTGGCGATCAGGCTGAGTGTGCCGGTCGGCGCGACGGTGGTGACGGTGGCGTTGCGACGCGGCGGCAGGCCGGCGTCTCTATACATGCTTTCCTGAAACCAGCGCGGGAACGGCCCGCGCTGTTGTGCCAGAGCGATGGAAGCTTGCCTCGCTTCGCGGGAGATGAAGTTCATCACCTCTTCGCCGAGCGTCACGGCCTGCTCTGAATCGTAGGGCACGCCCATCTGGATCAGCAGGTCGGCCCAGCCCATGACGCCTAAGCCGATCTTGCGATTGAGCCGCGTCATCTGGGCGATCTGCGGCACAGGGAATTCACTCACCGCAATGATGTTGTCGAGAAAGTGAACGCCGAGCGCCACGACCTGTTTCAATCGCTCATAATTTATCTTGCCGTCGCGATGGAAGCGGGCGAGATTGATCGAGCCCAGCACGCAGGATTCGTAAGGCAACAGCGGTTGTTCGCCACACGGGTTGGTGCTTTCGATTGCGCCGAGTTCCGGCGTCGGGTTGTCGCGATTGATGCGGTCAATAAAGATGACGCCCGGCTCGCCATTGCGCCAGGCGGATTCGGTGATGGCTGCAAACACTTTGCGCGCGTCAAGGTGGCCGGCGACTCTGCCGGTGCGCGGGTTGATTAGTTCGTAAGGTTCCCCGGCTTTCATGCGCTGCATGAATTCGTCTGTGAGAGCGACAGAGATGTTGAAGGTGTTCAGTTCGAGCGGGTTCGTCTTGGCGGCGATGAATTCCTCTATGTCAGGGTGATCGACGCGCAGTATCGCCATGTTCGCGCCGGCGCGCTTGCCGCCGAGTTTGGTAATCTCTGTCGCATAATTATAAAGGCGCATGAACGAGACGGGGCCGCTTGATTGGCCGTGCGTGGTTTCGATGAGGTCTTCTTTGGGGCGCAGGCGCGAGAAGGAAAAGCCTGTGCCGCCGCCGCTCTTCTGAATCAGCGCCGTATCGCGCAGGGTGTCGAAGATGCTTTCCATCGAATCGTCGACCGGCAGCACGAAACAGGCCGAGAGTTGCGCGAGGTTGCGTCCGGCGTTCATCAGGGTCGGCGAGTTGGGCAGGAATTCGAGCCGCGCCATCACCTCAAAGAAGGCGCTTTCGCTTGCCGCGACATCATCGGCGGTGCCGTATTCGAGATCGGCGGCGGCGATGCTGCGGGCGACGCGGCGAAACATCTCTTCCGGCGTCTCGACGATGCGCCCCTGATGATCGCGCGCCAGAAGGCGCTTCTCCAGAACCCGTTGCGCGTTTTCCGTGATCTCGACTTCCATCCGCTCACCTCAGGTCGCCCCGACGCGGCATTTCAGATAAAGCTCCAGCACCGGCACAACAATCTTTGTGACATCCCCAAGATATTGTATATCTTGATCGTCCTCTTCATAAAGCCGGCGGGCAAAGTTGTTCAAACTCCTTCTGCTGAGAGTTGACGAATAAATTTCCGGCTCCCTCTCCTCCCGATCTTCAGTCAGTTCCGCATCGGTGGCCAGAAAGATCTGTGTGTCGACGCTCAGAATGCCAACCGCATTTTCCGACACTCTGCCGAGCCGGCTGACGACAGGGACCGAGACGTAGGAGAGAAAATGGATCTCATCGAAGCCCCGTTTCTGCTCGACCCGTTCCGGAGCAATGCCTTGCGGATAGTCTTTGGAACGAAACTGCTTGTAGCGGTCTCTATCCATCACAATCGTCTTCCGCACCAGCAAAGCCAGCCCGGAGACACTACCCATGAGCGGGAATGAGCCTCTGTACTCACCGGGAGCGACGATATATTCAAGCGTATCCTGCCAGCGCACGGAGATGCCAAGGCGAAACATATCGGCGCTGATTGCATCGATGGACCGATAGAGCACCGTATATCTTCGGTCGGCATCCTCAGCCGGCGGATTGTTTGCATCCTTTATTTCATTCTCGATTCTCAGCAGTTGATAATACCGTTCGCCATTACCGCACTGAGTATGGTCATCCTGATGGTATGTGTTACAGAGAGCTTCCTGCTGCTGACGCGTGGCGTCGAGTCGGGCGATATCATTGTTCAGGCTGGTGGCTTCAGGGCTTTCCGGGGTGACGGCCTGAAGATTCGCTTGCGCCTCTGTCAGCTTTTCTTCGGTTTCTTCCAAGTCTTTGCAGGCCTGTCTCAATTGCTTCGTCCGCTGAGCGATTCTTTGCTTGCGCCTGATGTCCATGCGGTCTGCGAAGCGAATTTTCGTGAAGTCCGCAAACCGGATGAGCGTTTCAACCAGCCACTCCTTCGCATAGTCGGGACTTTCCTTGAAATGCGCCAGAAAATAGCCGTCAATGATTTGGGCGCGCTCGCTGCCGTAGAGAAAATCCAGCATGGCGCGGCTGGCAATGGTTCGACGATTGGTATAAGCGGCGGTCAGCCGGGCGGCGATGATCAGATTCAGTGTGCCGGAAAGCGTGAAGCCAAGCGCATAGGCCGCGAAAGAATCCTTTAGCGAGGGCCCGTCATCGCCGAGCTTACCGACGATGGAGGCGACAAACGCTCCGCCAAGAACGGCGGTCAGGCTGGCGACAAAATCCTTTTGTTCCTTCGCCCAGTTGCGCACGACAAAAAAGCCGAGGATCACCCCAAGCAGAAACAGGGCTTCTAAAATAACTCGGCTCCACGTATTGATGTCCCGATACCGTTCCCACAACCAGATGATTTGCAGGCGATAATGAAATGCCAGCGCCCCCAAGCCGAAGCCCAAAACAATAACCGCGAAGAAGCCCCAGGCAAAGAGGTCCGGGTTGTTCGCCTTATACGGTCGCGTAAAGATTAGCCCTAAGATGATCAACAGCAAGGAAACGAAAAACATCCAGGCGGCGGTTTGTTCGCTGATCGTCCTTTCATCCGTGCCTGTATAACTTGCCAGCAGGAGGAGGGCAGTCACAAACCCCAGAAGTAGGCCGATGGAATTGCGGTGAGGGTTACCGGCCTCTCGATTGCGGAAGAAAGATTCAATCAATCCATGTTTGAACCGTTTGAAAAATCCCATGGCCTTCGTCCTCCTTTTTACTGGCGTTATCGCATCTCGTTCAACTCGCCAGTTCGCTGATCAATTGCAGATTCGCTTTGAGCTTATCTACCTGAAAGCCTGCGGCGTGCAATTCCTTGACCGCAGCGGTGACGCTGGCAGTCGCCTCTTTGAGGCTCAACGGGCTGCCTTCGTAGTCCAGACGCGGGATGCCTTTTTTCGCGGCGATGGCATATTCCAACGTACAGCCGTTGCTGTATTGCCAATCCTTGTTGAACCAGACCTGGTAAATCTTCTTGATGATAAGCCATTCCCAGAGGTAAAGGTAATGCTGCTGATCGAAGCCGCGCGCGAAAAACGGGCCGGGCGTCACGACGTTGATCAGACCGCGTTCGCGCAACTTCTCGGCGAATGCCACACCGCGTGCGACGTTCACCTGAATCAGTTCGGTTTGAATCTTTTTTTGTTCTTCGGCACCGACTTTCCTGCGCAACTCTTCTTCCGAATGAACGCCGTGCGGCTTGAGCACGTCATAATAAAATCGCTTGCCGGTGGTAATGTCGCTGCTACAGTAGATTCCGGCATCATCGGGCAGTACACAATCATATGCCGACATCACCATTCTTATTTCATCGATCACCTTGCGCTTATCGAACTCCGGCACGTCGAACTGATCCGTTCCATAAAAAAGATGGTCCATCGTATTTCCTCTCAACTTTGCGGAATATATTTTGGATTAGCCCATAATGATCGAACCATGAGACAACGACACGGCGGTGAAAAGCCGCCGGTTTACCATCAATCTCTGGCCTGCGGCAATCCAGGACAGATTGCCAAATCAAGGCTCAACTACCACTCTGAGGCTTAATGATTAGCTACAATCCGCACATAGCATAAGCGAACCTGAGCGGTGAGGCAAGCAAGCGCTTCTCTTGCCTGCGGAGGCGCTGCAAGGCGGCTACAGGGCAATAACTTGACCTGTTGTGATTGAGGCCGAGGCGTAACGATTGCCTGCCGCGAAACCGGCAGAGGCTGTCAGGATTGCAAAGCGGCAACGTGCGTTCTGACCGTCTCGCCGAGGGTGTCGAGATTGTAACCGCCTTCGAGCACAGAGACGACGCGGCCCTGGCCGTGGCGCTCGGCCATCGCCATCACTTCTTTGGTCATCTCACGAAAGTCTGCGTCTTCGAGCAGCAAGCCGCCCAATGGATCGCCGCGCCGCGAATCGAATCCGGCAGAGATGAGAATTAGATCAGGCGGGAACTTCGCTTCAATGGCTTGCAACGCATCGCTGAAGGCTTGCCGGTGATCGCGCGCCGAGGTGCCTTCGCGCAAGGGCAGGTTGAGCGTCGCGCCATCGCCGCGCCCGTCGCCGCGTTCGCCCGCTGAACCGGTGCCGGGGTAATACGGATACTGATGTGTCGAAAAATAAAAGACCGTCGGGTCGCTATAGAAAATGTCCTGCGTGCCGTTGCCGTGATGCACGTCCCAATCAATGATCAACACGCGCTCGACGCCGTAGACGGTCTGCGCATAACGCGCGCCAATCGCCGCGTTGTTAAATAAACAGAAGCCCATCGCACGGCTCGGCGTGGCGTGATGGCCGGGCGGTCGCACCAGGGCGAAAGCGTTCTGCGCCGCGCCGGTACACACTTGATCGACGCCCGCAATGACCGCGCCCGCCGCCAGCCGCGCCACTTCAAACGATTGCTCGCTGATCACCGTGTCGAGGTCAATGTACGGTATGCCACGCTGGCAGAGCTTGCGAATCTGCTCGATCAATCGTTCGCTGTGGCAGCGCGCGATGTCTTCATCGCTGGCCTCGCGCGGCGCAGGTTTCGCAAGCTGTGGCCAGAGCGTCGCGTCGTTTTCCAGCGCCTCAAGAATCACGCTGAACCGTTTGGGATTCTCCGGATGATGGCCGGTCTGGTGATGGCAATAGGCTGTATCATAGATCAATGCGGTGGTCATAGAAGGATTATAGGAAAGGAGAGGCAAAAAGGCGACGCGGCGACGCGGCGACACGGCGACGCGGGGACATGGAAACCGTCAGGCAGCGGGGCGATCACCTTATCTCCCTTCGCCGTGTCGCCGTGTCGCCGCGTCTCTTCTTCTGCTATTCATAGCGTAAAGCGATCATCGGATCAATTTTCGTCGCGCGGCGTGCGGGCACGAAACAGGCTCCCAGAGCCGTTATGGTTAAGACCAGCGCGATGACCACAAAGGTCGCCGGATCGGTAGCGCTGACGCCGAACAGCAAGCTCGACATCAAGCGGGTCAGGAAATAGGCCGCTAATAGGCCGACGCCGACGCCTATGCCGGCAAGCGCCATGCCCTGACGCACGACCATCGTCAGCACGCTCGCGGGCCGCGCCCCCAAGGCCATGCGTATGCCGATTTCGTGTGTGCGCTGCGTCACCGTATAACTCATCACGCCGTAGATGCCGACTGCCGCCAGCAGTAGGGCGACGGCGGCGAACAAACCGAGCAGCATGACGTTCAAGCGCGATTGCGATACCGAGTCCGATGTCAGTTGTTCCAGCGTCTTCACTTCATATAAAGGCAAGTCGCTATCTATCGAAGCGACGGCGCTGCGCGCGGCACTGGTCAAGCCTGCCGGCTCAAGCGTCGTGCGGATCGTCAGGTACATGTCACTCGCCGGGCGTTGCGCGTGCGGAAAGTAAATCTGCTCGCGGCCTTCTTTGCTGAAGCCGTAATGCCGTATGTGCGCGACGACGCCGACGATCTCGCCCCACTTGAAGCCGCCCTGCGGATTCCTGCCGACGGCGACGCGTTTGCCGAGAGCGTCACCCTCCGGCCAGAACGCGCGCTCGAAACTCTCATCGACGACGGTCACCGGCGGCGCGGTCTCGTTGTCGGCTTCTGTCAGCAATCTACCTTTCAACAGGCGCATGCCGAGGCTGGCGAAATAATCGGGCGTCACCATGCGGCGGTCGGCTTCGATGAACGGGCGCTCTTCAAATCGTGGCAGGCCCGCTCCGGCGGTCGTGTCTTCAACAAACGTCGAGCCCGAGGAATAAGCGCCGCTCAACGGCAACTCTGAAATGCCGCCCACAGCCTGGACGCCGGGGAGTACCTTGATCTGGTCAATCAAGCGGCGGTAAAAGGCGATGACCTGTGCGTTGTCTTTGTACTTCGTTTGCGGCAGCGACAGGCAGAAGGTCAGGGCGTGGTCGTTTTGAAAGCCGAGATCAACGTCGAGGGCGCGTTTGAAGCTCTTGATCGTCAGACCTGCGCCGATCAACACAAACAAGGCCATCGCCACTTCGGCAATCACCACCACATTGCGCACGATATGGCGGCTTGACGTGGCGCCTCTGCCGCCTTCTTTGAGCGATTCGTTGAGATTCGTCTTTGAACTGTGCAGCGCCGGCGCAAGGCCGAAGATGATGCCGGTCAACACAGTGACGAACAGGCTGAAGAGCAGCACACGCGGGTCAACGCCGATCTCTGCAATGCGCGGCACGTCCGGGTTGAACGCAACAAACAGCCGCACGCCGCCATAGGCCAGCAACACGCCAAGCGCGCCGCCGATCAAGGCGAGCAGCAGGCTTTCGGTGAGCAACTGGCGAATCAGCCGCGTGCGGCCTGCGCCGAGCGCAAGGCGCACGGCCATCTCGCGTTCGCGTGAGGCGGCGCGCGCCAACAGCATATTGGCGACGTTGAAGCAGGCGATCAGCAACACGAAGCCGACCGCCACCAGCAACAGAATCAGCAACGGCCTGACATTGCCGACCGTCTCCTCGTGCAAGGGATTCAGGTACATTCCGAAGCCGACTTCGCGCTTGTAGTTGTTCGGAAATTTGTCGATGAGAGTTTCGGCAAAGCTCGTGAGGTCTGCTTTGGCTTGCGCGGTGGAAACGCCTGGCTTCAGCTTCGCGATGACATCGAGGTAATGCGAGCCGCGTCCCCTCAGCTTGGCGCGATTGAACGCAATCGGCATCCACACGTCGACTTTGTTAGGGAAGGCAAAGCCCGACGGCATCACGCCAACGACGGTGTAATTTTGATTATTAAGCGAAATATTATTGCCGACGATGCCTGCGTCGCTGTTGAAGCGCGCTCGCCAGAGGTTATGGCTCAACACCACGACTCGTTCTTTGCCGGGCTGGTCTTCGTCTTCGAGAAACGTGCGGCCTTCGGCGGCTTGCACACCAAGTATCGGAAACAGGCTGGCGTTGACCTGCGAGGCGGAAACGCGCAGCGGGTCGCCCGCGCCCGTCAGGTTGACGCCGTCGCCGACCGTGTACGCCGCGAGGTTCTCGAAGGAACTGGTCTGTTCAAGCAATTCGTAATACTCCGGCTCGGATATCCAGTTCTTCGGTATGCCTTGCGCTTCAATCTTCCCCCAGATTTTCATCAGCCGCTCAGGGTCTTTGAACGCCAGCGGGCGCAGCACGACTGTGTTCAGGACGCTGAAGATGGCGGTATTTGCGCCGATGCCGAGCGCCAGCGCAATCACCGCCACCAGCGTGAAGCCTGGACTTTTGCGCAGCACGCGAATGCTGTAACGGATGTCCTGAAGCAGCCTTTCCATGACAGAGCCTCCGGCAGGATCTCACACCAAGCAAGAAATCAGCCTGCTTGAAGAATAATTTCTATTTGGTTTATTCGTAGACGAAACCGCTGTAAGCGACCGCCTTTCAAACGGTCACGGGGGGAGCAGTTTTCTCTTCATCCATGACGAGGCCGTCGAAGATGTGAACGGTTCTATCGGCGTGCGCCGCGTAACGCTGATCGTGCGTCACCATGCAGATCGTCGCGCCCTGCGCGTGCAATTCGCCGAGCAGTTCCATCACGGCTTCACCGTTGACGGAATCGAGATTGCCGGTCGGCTCGTCCGCGAGCAGGATGAGTGGATCGCCGGCGACGGCGCGCGCCACGGCCACGCGCTGCTGCTGGCCGCCCGATAGCTGGCTCGGCAGATGCTTGGCGCGATGCGCCATGCCGACGCGTTCGAGCGCGGCGCGAACGCGGTCGCGGCGTTCGCTGGCGCGCAAGCCGCGATAGGTCAGGGGCAACTCGACGTTTTCATAAACCGTGAGATCGCCGATGAGATTAAAGCTTTGAAAGATGAAGCCGACTTCGCGGTTGCGAATGCGGGCGCGTTCCGAGAGCGGCAAATCCGACACAGGCTTGCCGCCGAGCCAGTAGCCGCCATCCGAGGGCGAATCGAGCAGGCCCAGAATAGACAGCAGCGTCGATTTACCGCAGCCCGACGGCCCGGCTATCGAAATATATTCGCCGCGTTTGATTTCCAGGTGAATGCCCGACAGCGCATGGGTTTCGACTTCGTCGGTGAGAAACACTTTCGTCACGCCTTCTAGCTTGATCAGCGGTTGATCGTTCGCGCTCATCGATTCGTACTCCTTCCGCGATTAGCGCAGCATAGGGCCATAGCGCGCTTTGTGGGGTTCTTAGGGCTATACGCCTTCAACCTGATTACGTTCCGCGCCTCTCCATTGGGTGCAGCAATGCGGCGCGTTTGCGACACAGATCCGCCTCAAGTTCATCAGTGAGTGGCGCGATGCCGCAAAAGGTTGCAAAAAAATTGGCGAGGCGCAGCTCGAACCAGCCTCATCAGTTAAGACGCTCGGCGACAAATAGTGTTATCGCGCGGCGAACGTGCTCAGATGCTGCGGCGGAACAGGTAAGACGTTTTGATGAAGAAGGTGCGGCTGTTGCGCCGGAAGCCCGCTTCAGGAATGCCTGAGAATGGATTGAAGCCGTTATAATTCATGTCGTCGTTATAACCGACGTAAAAACTGGTTCCCGGATTTGGCGTCCAGCCGAACAGGTATTGCCCGCGCACGCTCGATGCCAGCGAATCGTAATCAACGCGCAGCCGCGTAAACAGAAAGCGCGTGAACTGATACGTCGAATGGAGCGAATAGATGCTGTCGAGAAAGACTGTGCGCCCCGTCGCGTTGCGGCGGAAATGATAGCGCGAATAGTTGAGCGACATGGATAGCGCATTGGTCGGCTTCACCTCAGTGCCGAACTCCATATCGAAGGTATTGGCCGGGCCGGGATCGAGCGCCGCGTTCGGATCAATGAGCGCCGCCGGGCTGACGCGCGGATAGCGCGGCCCCGCGCCAAAGTCGTAATCGAAGACGTTCCAGCGACGGCCAATGAAACCGTAGGCGTTGAATTTTTTCGTCGGGCTGGTATTGGCGTTCACCCATAGCGTATGGCCATGAATTGAGCGTTCCGAGTCGCCGAAGAAGGCACCGGCGCGCGCGAGTGTGCGCTTCGGCCCGAACTCTTCTTCAAGCAGCCGCTCGTAAGATTGCGAGTAGCCGAAATTCAGGAACGTCTGTTTGGTGAATTGCAGATGGCCGTTGACGTTGCGATTGGCGTTTTGCGAGCGGCCCTGAAAATCGTAGCTCAGGCTGTTGAAGACGAAAAAGCGCCACGACACAAATTTCGCATTCGGCTTCGGGTCGTTGCTGAAACGGAAAAAAGCGCCGGTAAAATTCGTGTTCGTGCGATCCACAAAGCCGACATCGGCGCGGTAATCTTTTGTGCGGCCCTCGCCAATTAACGTATAGCCGAAGTGCCTGCCTGTATAATCCAGATTCCAGTTATAACCTAAGCCGTTGCCGGTGCGATAAAGATCCTGATCCAGATTGGCATCATAGAAATGGTGCCGCGACGTAGAGCCGAGCGCTTGAAAGGTGAAGACGGTCTTCGGGTCGAGTTTGAAGCGCCCGTCAATGCCGGCAAGCTGATTGTGCTGCTCGATGAAGTTATAGCTCGTGGCGATCATGCCGAGCGATGATTCTTTGCCCATGTCGCGCTTGAAGCGCAGCACGCCGATATAAGCGTTCTTGTCGAGAAACCTCTCGATGTCGGCAAGCGTGCCGGGATCGTTGCGCTCCTCTTCGGAGAAGTTGCCCGGCGCGTTGTCTGAGGCCAGCAGCAGGCCGAACGAATTGCGCCCGGTCTTGCCTGTGAGCTTGACGGCATAATCAGGATCAACGATGGTGCGCGTGTGGACGGCTTGACTGGGCGTTTGAAAGATGTCGATGCCTTCGAGGAAAAACGGGCGCTTTTCGGCGAAAAAGATCGGGAAGCGTTGATTGGCGGTGACCACAGGCTGATCGGCTTCGACCTGTGCGAAGTCTGGATTGAGGGTGAAGTCGAGCGTCACATTCGACGTGATGCCGAGTTTGACGCTGAGGCCGGGATCGGCCTTGACAGGCTTGTTGACGAAGCGACCGTTATCAATAATCGCCGGATCGTTGGCGGTGACGGACAATGGAAAGATCGGCGCGCGGCGACCTGTTTCGGAAAAAGTGATCGTCGGGATAATTTCAAGCGTGCGCTCGGTCGCCAGGTTGTCGAGCCCTGTGATGTGGCCCGCCTGTTCGAGCTGGCTGACCTTGTCGCGCGAGATGGGCATCCACGAATCCATCTCGTTGTCCTGCCGGGCGATTCTGCGCCAGAGGTGTATACCCCATTGCTTGCCGTTGCCGGCTTCATAGCGCAGCGATTTGAACGGCACGGCGACTTCAACCACGTAACCATCGTCGGTGATCGTGCCTTTCGATTCCATAACGATGTCGACGTTCATATCCGTGTCCATGCCTTCGGTGTAGATGCCGTCAGCCTGAACGCCGAACGGATTGAAGCTCAACATATAGGCTTTGCGCTTGTCGTTGAAGGTGTCGAGGTAGATGAGCACGTTGTCTTCGCCGAAAATCTGGTCGCGCCGGGCGACGGTAGCGCGCACCTTCTGCGGATCGTCGTAGCAATGAAAGGCGAAGTAGAGGAACCTGGCGTCGTAACCTATGCGGACTTCTGTGGGCTTGGTCGGCGCGATGTTGTCGCCGGGCTGGACCTGTTGAAAGTCACGCAGCACGACGGCCTTGTTCCAGATGTCTTCATCGAGCTTGCCGTCAATCAGCGGCGGATGGTCGAAGTGCGGCACGACGGCGGGCCGGGCTTTTTCCGGCGGCAGCGCCAGGGCGGACGTGCCGGGCGTTGCCGGCTTCGCTTCACCTTTGACAGGCGGCTTGCTGTCGTCGCGTTTCTTGCTTTTGCTTTTTTTGGCTTCTTTCTTCGGCGCTAAAACGGCGGCGGGCTGTGCGTGAGCGACGATGAACGCGGCAAGCGTGCAGAGCAGTGCGGCGATCAAGCGTGTTTTCAGGTGAGTCACTATATTATATCCGCCGGGAATTGTTGGTGCTTGTCGCCGCCTCGTTCAACCAATCGTTCCTTTAGACGCACGACGAGGCGCGTTTGTTCCATTCGATTTCAGCCATCATCCATCAAGCGTTGCGCCAGGCGTTGTCGTTACGTTTATAAAATTTTTAAGACAGGCGGCTGTCGCGGTTTGCCACAGTTAGCCTGACAAGCCATATCCCCGATTAGCCTTTTCCAGCAATCCCGCGGCATGGGACACTCACACCGCCGATAAAGACGTTTGCTGAAGTGAAAGTGTTACACATTCGCTTGCGCGCGTCTAAGCTTTTGTCACGAATGTCAGAGATTGCGCCGCGAATGGCGTAATGAATGGCTTGAACGGCTGGTCTGCTATTACTTTTATTTCATCTTGTAAACTATTAGTCGCGTATAATAATTTGTAGCAGAGTGAAAGACAATGCTTCTTGAAAGTGAGGCGATATGAGTAGCAACGATCAAAACCCCAACGATGCGACCACCCAGCCAACGCTTGGAACGGTGTTGGAACGGATCAATGCGGTCGCCGATGGTATAGCGCAACTGCGAACGGATGTTGATCAGCGATTCGATGTGGTTGATCAGCAATTCAAAGATGCCGAGCAGCGAGTCACTGCGGTTGGCAACGAAGTAGCAAATCTGCGCAAGGATGTTGAACAAGGATTTCGTCGAGTAGAGCGCAAGATAGATTTGCTCAATAGAGACTTTCTTTCGATTCGTGGCGACCAGGAGGACGTGTTAAGTCGTATCGAATCGCTCGAAAGCAAAGCTTCCTGAATGCGCCCAGCCGTTGGTGCAGAAATCACACTTGTGTCAGCAGTCTCCTAAACTTCCCCATTTTTTAGCGTAAAGCAAATCAACTGCCGGATGAGCTTTATAACCCGGCGGTGCGCAGTATGTCTGCGTCGCGCCGCACGGCAAGCCAGCCGGAGAGGTAAGACAACGCGCCGCGCGCACGCTCGCCGCCGCCGGCATAGAGGCCGCGACGGAAGCGAATCGAGATGTCGGCCCGCGTGCCGTAGACTTTGATCGCATGAAAACTGGAATCAGCCGCCGGGCGCTCGGTTGAGTAAGCGATCACACATTCAGTGCCGATCTCTTCGACCATGCGATTGCTCATGGCGGTGAACGCGTCGCGCGATTCGGGCAGCCATGCCATGCCGCCTGTCTCTTCGGCCAGGCCTTTCAGAGAAAGTTCCGACGCTTCAAGCTGGCGATAGTAACGGCGCAGGCGATCAATCTTTTTGCGCTGCATCGGGTCGAGCCGCTCGTACCAAGACAAGGCGTTGTAGGCTTCGGGCTTGATGGCTTTCAGCAGAATCTCGTTTTGCCCGGCGACATACACAGTGGCGCGGGCGCGGTGCAGTGCCGCCAGTGCTTTTTCAAACATCAGCGTCGCGCCTTCCTCGACAGGCTTCTCGTATGAATCAATGCCGTCCGTCAGCAGGACGATGCTGCGACGGCCCGATACTTTCGACAACACTTCATCGCAGCCATAGATCAGGCTGTTATAAAAATCGGCTTCAATGCCGGGCTTGAACTTCCATGCCAGCGCCTGTCGCAAAGCCGTCTTGTCGCCCGTCCAGGCTGACAAGAGTTGAATCGTGTCGCCGTTGGAGATGATGGCGGCGCGGTCTTCAGCGCCGAGCGCCTCGATCATCTTCAGCGCCAGATCGCGGTGCAGATTGATGTTTTTGATGGTGCGTTCGCCGCTGGTGTCGAGGATGAAGAGGATGTTGGCCGGCGTGCGCAGAACGTCGTTGACTTCGTGGCGCTTGCCGTCTTCAGTGACGATGAAATCCGTGCGCTTCAAATCTACGGGCAGCTTGCCGAAGGCATTGCGCACATTGATGGCGAGCAGCACTTCTTCGACACGCAGACGCACGGCATCATCGTCGTCACCGCTCGGAGGGCGGGCCGGCGATTGCTTGCGCAATCGCCCGCTCTGGGCAGACAGATCGGCAACCATTGCCAGCGTCAGGCAAAAAGCAAAAACGGCTCGAACATTCAATCCCTTCATTAGGAATCTCCACCGTTTCGCGGCGTCAGGCGTATAGCCTGGGCGATTCAATCGTTCATCTTGCGCGGGTGAGAGCCCCGCGTTCTTGTCATGTTTGGCTGCGCAGGTTCTGCTGGCCCTGCGCCACATCCTTAGAAGAAGCTTGCTCCGTCGATCATATCAATAATACAAAAACTTCGTTCGAGAGCAAGCGGCCCTTGTCAGTCAGCATGATGCGCTCATCAGTGATATGAATCAAGCCGGCGTCGCACAGACGCGGCAACTCGCCGGCATAACGCGCCAGCACGTCGACGCCGTACTCGTCGCGGAACGCCTTAAGCGCGACGCCTTCGCTGAGACGCAAGCCCATGAACAAGGCTTCGACGGCGCGGTCTTGATCTTCGAGTTCGTGGCGCTCGGCAATCGCCTGCCCGCTCTGCTCAACCGCCGCGATGTAACTTTCGGTTTTCAATAGATTGGCCCAGCGGGCACGCCCGTCGTAGGAGTGCGCGCCGCATCCCATGCCATAGAACGCCGCGCCCTGCCAATATTTCAAATTATGTTGCGAGCGAAACGGCGAAGGCCCGCAGCCCATGCCTTTCCACAACTCCGGCTCCAGGCGCGCGAAGTTGGAAATCTCATACTGCTCATAGCCGGCCCGTCGCGTCATCGCGCAGATCATGCGATACATCTCGGCTGCCGTGTCATCATCCGGATGTGGGCGCTGGCCGCGCTTGAGCTGCGCATAAAGCTGTGTGCCCTGCTTGACTTCAAGCAAGTAGAGCGACAGATGTTCCGGGTCGAGGCGCAAAGCTTCTTCAAGATTGAACCGCCAATCCGTCAGTGATTGCTCTGGCAATCCGGCGATTAAATCGAGGCTGATGTTTTGAAAACCGGCTTCGCGCAGGGCGGCAAAAGTGCGCCGCGCATCAGTCGCCGTGTGCGTGCGCGACAAGGCGGCGAGTTCTTTATCAATGAAGGATTGCACGCCGATGCTGGCGCGGTTGATGCCGCCCGCCAGCCAGCCGGCGATTTTTTCGCGCGTGAAAGTTGAAGGATTGATTTCAATCGTCACTTCCGCATTCGCAACGACCTCGAAGGCTTCGCGGCAGGCGGCAATCAAGCGCGCCAGTTGCGCAGCTTCGACTATCGAAGGCGTGCCGCCGCCGAAGTAGATCGTATCAACGGCAATGCGATGTCGATTACCTTCCGCCAGCCGCTCGCCCCAAGACTGAATCTCGCGGCGGACGGCGTCAATATAACGCGCCGCCAGGTCTTCAAAGTAGTCGGTTGTGTTGAAGGCGCAATAGGTGCATTTGCGCGCACAAAACGGAATGTGGATGTAGATGCCTGCCCGCCGGTTCACTGCATGAGTATATCACGCGCCATGGAAGCGACGCGGCGACACGGGAGAGGCTATGGAACGTCCCTGAAAAGTCCCGTAGGGACGCAATGTTTATAGTTGGTAGACGCTATAGAAACCAAGCCCCGTCGGGGCGAAATGTTGACATTGCGCTGCTAACGGAGCTTGATGCTTAATCTGATCGGTTTGCTATAAACATTGCGCTCCTACGGAGCTTCCCTTTCAGAAATATTCTATTCTCCCCGTGTCGCCGTGTCGCCTTATTCACTGCCCGGCTCGTCTTCGACGAATGGCGCGAGCGTATCGCCTGCGGCCAGGGGCGTCTGGCCGGGTTTCTGATCGTCGTGTGTAACCAGCGCTTCAAGCAGGAATAAGTAGGTTTCCAGTATGTCGCGGTGATCGGGACTGCCGCCGGTATGCACGGTATAGTAAGCCTGCGTCAGGCTGGCGGCGACGAGTTCGAGGTGTTGTTGGCGTTCATCAACCATAAGCTTATCTCCTATGAAAAGTCTCGCGCCGACCCCTGCCCCGTGGCAAGCAAAAAACGCTTTCGCGGTTGGCTTAAATCGGGTATCCTTCACAGGTTATTTGGCCAGCCTCGCACGCTTGTATTCATCATTGCCGTTCGCTTGCGCAAGGTGTGGCACGTCCGAATCTTCGGAGACATGATTTAATGATCCCTTTTGAAAAACTGTCAGGACAACGAATCGTTGTGACCGGCGGCGCTGGCTTCGTCGGCTCCAACATTGTGCGACGCCTGTTGAAAGAAGGCGCGCGGGTGGTCGTGCTGGATGATTTTTACACCGGCGCAATGGAGAACCTGCCTGCCGATGATCCCAACATCGAAATCGTTCGCGGCACCGTAACCGATTATGATCTGGTGTGCGATGTGGTCAAAGACGCGGCGGTGGTCTTTCACGAAGCGGCGCGCAACATCATCGTGTCGACGCGCAACCCGCGCGAGGATTACGAAGTCAACATCGGCGGCACGCTCAACGTGCTATTGGCGGCCCGCGAAACCGGCGTGCCGCGCACCGTCTATGCGTCGTCGGATTCGGTCTACGGCAATCCGCGTTACTTGCCGATCAACGAAGATGATGCGACGAACATGCTCAGCCCTTATGCGGTCTCCAAGTTCGCGGGCGAGAACTACTGCAAAGCGTTTTATGAAAGCTACGGACTGTCGGTTGCGGCGGTGCGTTACTCCAACGTCTACGGCCTTGCGCAACGGCCTGACAATCCCTACTGCGGCGTGATCGCCAAGTTTTTCGAGTCGGCCATGAGCAACGAAGCGCCGCGCATACACGGCGACGGCGAGCAGACGCGCGATTTTACTTACATTGACGATGTTGTCGAAGCGACGCTGCTCGCAGGTATTTCATCAAAGGCCGAAGGGCAGGTTTATAATGTCGGCACCGGGCGCGAAACGACGATCAATCAACTGGCGCGCATGATCATTCGCATCACCGGCGCGCAGGTCGAGCCGACTTATATTGATCGCCGTGACATTGACAACATACGCCGCCGCGTCGTCAACATCGAAAAGATTCGCCAAGAGCTACGATGGGTGCCATCCGTGATTATCGAAGAAGGGCTGCGCCGAACTTACCAATGGCTGAAAGAGAACATCGAGGCGAAAAACGCCTGAGTGCCTCGAAGGCGCTCGACTTGGACGTGATGACCGGCCCGCAACCGCGTGTGCTGTGCATCGCCCCTGCCTGGAACGAAGGCGAACGCATCGCCCGCGTCGTCGAGGCCGTGCCGCAAGATATAGTCGAAGCGACGGTCGTCGTCGACGACGGCTCAAGCGACACAACGAGTGATTACGCCGAGCGCGCCGGCGCAACCGTGATTCGCCAGGGCGCTAATCGCGGCGTCGGCGCGGCGATTCGCGCCGGCATTGATTACGCGCGGGCCAATGGCTACGACATCGTGGTCATCGTGTCGGGCGGCGGCAAGACGCCGCCTGAGCAGATTCCGCGACTGGTCGAGCCGATCCTTCGAGGCGAAGCCGAGTTGGTGCAAGGTTCGCGCTATCTGGACGGCGGCGAATATCTGCGCATGCCGCTACGGCGTAAAATCGGCACGCGCGGCTATACGCTGCTGTTTTCATTCTTCTGCGGCAGGCGGGTCACCGATGCGTCGAGCGGCTTCCGCGCCATCAAGCTGTCGTTATTCGACGACCAACGCATCAACCTGTGGCAGGATTGGCTGGATCGTTACGAACTGGAGCCTTACTTACTTTTCAAAGCGCTGCGCCTGCGCCATAAAGTCATCGAAGCGCCGGTGACGATTGAATACCCGAAGACCGACGGCATCGCTTACACGAAGATGCGTGCCATCACCGATTGGTGGAAAATCTTCCGCCCCATTATCTTCCTGGCATTCCGCATCAAACGATAGAAGTCTAGCAAGTCTCCTGAAACCGCCGAATCGGTGAGTAAATGAGTCTCGAAAGAGATAGGATCAATAGGTGCAACGGACTCTCTGGACTCTCTGGACTCCCTAGACTTTCAAACAGACTGCCAGCCCGTCGCGGATCGGCAGAATGGTCGTGTAAAGATCATCCGCCGCATAGATCAACTGATTGAACTCGCGTACGCCTGCGGTGTACTTGTCTGCGTCTGGACGCGCCACCTTGCCGTACCATAGCGCATTATCGGTGATGAACAGGCCGCCACGGCGCAGGCGCGGCACCGCCTTGTGAAACGCCTCCGGGTATTGATGCTTGTCGACGTCGTTGAAGATCAAATCGAACTCGCCGGCGACCGAATCAAGCAAGGCCATCGAATCGCCTGTGAGAAGCTCTATGCGATCAGCCACCCCTGCACGCTCGAAATAGCCGCGCGCTTCGGCGGCGCTGTCGGCGCTGCCGTCTGTGTAATAAACTTTACCATTGCTGCCGACGGCGCGCGCCAGCCAGATCGTCGAATAGCCGATGGCTGAGCCCATTTCGTAGACGCGCCGCGCATTGATAAGCTGCGCATATTGATAAAGCACGCGCGCCACTGCCGGGCCGATGATGGGAATATCGCGGCGCGCTGCCGTGGCTTCGATCTCCGTCAGCACGTCGTCACGCTGCGGCAGAAGATCATCCATATAACGCTCAACCAGTTTGTCGGTTATGCCGTTCATGTCTTGCTCCTGAAAACGATTTCAACCGCTCTCTCTAATCTACTCTATTGAGGTGGCTCGCCAGAACCTCGATTGCGGTGCTTGAATCCATCTCATTCTGACGGCTCAACCAGAATTTGGAAAAGCCCATCCCGGGCTTCCGCTCATAAAGTTACCCCAGTCGTTTCATAGCAATCAGCTAAATCAGAGGGCAAGGGAAAGGCAGACTCGCTTATATGGAGTGCGGTGAGTTGTCACCGCTTGGCCTCCTCGCCAAGCCTAAAAGCGGCGACCAGTCGCCGCACTCCAAAAACTGTCGCCGTCCCATTCTCATGCGGTTTTATTTAGACGGGAATATGGCAACGATGGCCAGGCTTGCAGTGTGGAATACTGCCTCATGTTCAACG
>JBBWZK010000290.1:0-7046 GCA_039648975.1 Blastocatellia bacterium | reverse complement strand
TTGTGGAACGACGACTTTCATCACAGCGCCATGGTCGCGCTGACCGGGCGTAACGAAGCTTACTATACGGATTATCTCGGCAAGCCGCAGGAGTTCATTTCCGCCGTCAAGTACGGCTATCTTTATCAAGGGCAGCGCTACAAGTGGCAGAAGCAGCGGCGCGGCACACCCGGCCTCGATTTGCCGCCGGCGGCCTTCATCATCTTCATTCAAAATCACGATCAGGTGGCGAACACGGCGACTGGCGAGCGCGCTCACAAGCTCACCAGTCCGGGACGCCTGCGCGCCATGACGGCGCTCATGCTGCTTGCGCCCGGCACGCCGATGCTATTTATGGGGCAGGAATTCGCGGCTTCGAGTCCGTTTCTCTATTTCGCCGACCACCAGCCTGATCTCGCCGAACTGGTGCGCAAAGGCCGCGCCGAATTCCTTGAGCAATTCCGCAGCTATGCGACGCCGAAAATCCAGGCTATTCTCAACAATCCTGAATCCGTCGCGACGTTCGAGAAATGTAAGCTGGATTTCACTGAGCGCGAGCGCCACCGGCAGATTTACGAGATGCATCACGACCTGCTGAAGCTGCGGCGCACGGACCAGCGGTTCAGCGCGCAAGCGCGGCGCGGCGTTGACGGCGCAGTCCTCGGCGATGAAGCCTTCGTGTTGCGTTACTTCGGCGAAGATGATGATCGTTTGCTGCTGGTCAACTTCGGCGTTGATCTGCACTTGAATCCTGCGCCGGAGCCGTTGCTGGCGCCGCCCGCAGGCAAGCGCTGGATGACGCTCTGGTCGAGCGAAGATCCGCGCTATGGCGGCAGCGGCACGCCGGCGCTTGATAGCCGTGACAACTGGCGCTTGCCGGGCCACGCGGCGGTCGCGCTCGCGCCGATTCCCGATGACGAGTCGCCAGAGAAGCGCTATGTCCTGGGCGACACGGGCTCGCTTGAAGCCTTGAAAGCCCGCAGGCAAGCAGAGAGCGCCTAAATCAGAGGGCAAGGGAATGGCAGACTCGCTCATATGGAGTGCGGTGAGTTGTCACCGCTTGGCCTCCTCGCCAAGCCTAAAAGTGGCGACAAGTCAAAGCATTCCAAATGCTGCCGCACTCCCTTTCTCTTGCGGTTTTATTTAGCTGAGTTGGCGATTGAATATACGGGAATGCAGAAGCGATCAGCGCACCTCTATGGAGTGCGGTGACAAGTCATCGCACTCCATAGAGGTGCGCCTGCCGTACAGGCAATCGCCATCTGATCTTACGTGAACCGAGGAAAAAAGCATGAACGAACCCACCCGCATCATCAAATGGCCCGCTCGCCAAAGCGATTCCGAAGACTTCAACCCGACGCGTGAATGGCTGGTCACCAACGGGCTGGGCGGTTATGCATCGGGCACCGTATCAGGAGTGTTATCGCGCCGCTTTCATGGCATCCTGATCGCCGCGCTGCCGGCTCCTTACGGGCGCATGATGATGCTTAACGATTGTATCGAGCGCGTCGTTTTGCCCGACAACAGCGAAGTCATGCTGGGTGCGGAGGAGCGCGTCGACACAGGGATGCGCCTCAACGGCGCGCGCTATCTGGCGGAGTTTCGCCTGGAATGGGGCCTGCCCGTGTGGCGCTACGAAATCGGCGGCACCGTCATCGAAAAGCGCGTGATGATGCCACACGGCCAGAACACGACGCTGGTGACTTACACGATGGTCGAAGGCGACGAGCGCATTTGCCTTGAACTGCGCCCGGCGGTGCAGTTCCGCCCGCACGAAGGCAAACTCGGCGAGCCGCTGCTCCATCCCTATGAGTTGAGCGTCATCGAAGATCGTTATGAGTTATGTTTGTACGAAGCCCATCTATCGCCGCTGCGCATGATGGTGTACGATCACGCCGCCGCCTTCACCTTCGACCGCGAATGGATACGCGGCCTGATGTACAGAATCGAACACGCCCGCGGCTATGACTACCAGGGCGATTTATGGACTCCAGGTCACTTTAATGTTGAACTGACCAGGGGCAATTCGGCAACCCTTGTGGCTTCGACCGAGTCTTGGGAGATCCTCCAGGCGATCAATCCTAAAGAAGCCGGCTTGCTCGATTACGAGCGGCGTCGGCGGCTGGTGACGCGCGGCGGCAACGAAGAGATTGACGCGACGGCGGCAGAACTGGTGCTGGCCGCCGACCAGTTCATTATCACGCCCGCCGGTCGCGTCGAAGATCAGGCGCGGGCGCGCGCCGCCGGCGATGAAGTGCGCACGGTGATTGCCGGTTATCACTGGTTCACCGACTGGGGTCGCGACACGATGATCAGCCTCGAAGGCTTGACGCTGACTACGGGGCGTGTGATTCAGGCGCGTTACATTCTGCGCACCTTTATGCACTACGTGCAGGACGGCTTGATTCCGAATATGTTCCCCGAAGGCAAAACTGAGGGCTTGTATCACACGGCGGACGCGACGCTGTGGTTCTTTCATGCGATTCACCGCTACGTCGAAGCGACGGCGGATCGCGTGACGCTCAGAAACGTCTTGCCGCAACTGCTCGACATCGTCGAGCATCCGCTGCGCGGCACGCGCTTCAACATTCACGTAGACCCCAGCGACGGGCTGCTGTCGCAGGGCGCTGAAGGTTATCAATTGACCTGGATGGACGCCAAGGTGGACGACTGGGTGGTGACGCCGCGCCGTGGCAAGGCGGTCGAGATCAACGCCCTGTGGTACAACGCGCTGCGCCTGCTCGAAGGCTGGCTGCGCGATGAGCAGCGAGAAGAGGACGCCAAACGCATCGCCGGCCATGCAGAGCGCGCCAAAGAAGCTTTCAATAAACGCTTCTGGCACGAGCCGGGCGGCTATCTGTTCGACGTGATCGACAGCGAGCAGGGTGACGATGCCTCGTGCCGCCCGAACCAGATCTTTGCGATTTCGCTGACCCATCCGGTGCTCGACCCGGCGCGCTGGGAAGCCGTGGTCGAGACGGTGCGCCAACGGCTGCTGACGCCGGTCGGTTTGCGCTCGCTGGCACCCAGTGAGAAAGATTACAAATCGCATTACAACGGCGATCTGCGCTCGCGCGATGCGGCTTATCATCAGGGAACCGTGTGGGCCTGGCTGATCGGCCCGTTCGTTGATGCATGGTTAAAGCTACACCCGGAAGATCGGACGGGGGCGCGGCGGTTTATCGAGGGCCTGTTGCCGCATCTGAGCGAAGCCTGCATCGGCACGATCAGCGAAATCTTCGATGCCGAGCCGCCCTACACGCCGCGCGGCTGTGCGGCGCAAGCCTGGAGCGTCGCCGAGATGCTGCGCTGCTGGATGAAGACAAAACCGTGACAAGTAACAAGACGGAGTGCCATAGCGTTCCAGTCGTCGTTTGTCATGCGCAACCCATCTTGTCACTTGTCACTTGTCACTTGTCACCCACAAGATGGGCTTTCTCCGACCATTGCCTTTGCGTATAATTGCGGGCAATATCGGAAAGGGAGCTTATAGATATGATCATCTGTCCGAATTGCGGAGCCAGCAACAAACCTGGCTCGACCGTCTGTCGAATGTGCGCGGCCTCCATGCCCGACGTGCCGCAATATGCCGGCAATCCGCAGGGACAGCCCGGGGCGTTTCCGCCGACGGTGATCGCCGGCGACCGTGAGCGCCACGAGGCCGGTGCGGGCGCGGCCAGCCCGCCTGCTCCGTCGGAGATCGACTGCCCGAATTGCCACACGATGAATGAAGCGGGATGGTCGTTCTGCCAGCAGTGCGGCCTGCGCTTGCCGCAGCAGCCGTCGCCGCAGCCGCAGCCGCAGCCGCAGATGGACGCGCCGCAAGCATTCAAGACCGTGCCGACCGAAATGCCGCCTGCCGATCATGGCATGCAGACAGTCGTCGCTGATCGCCCAAAGACCGAGCCGATCAGCCCGCCGCCCAGCATGCGCACGGTCGCCGAGCCGCAGCCGGTTACGCCGCCGGCGAACTTTCGCCCGGACCTCTCAACTGTGGTCACGCCGATGCCGATTATCAGTGAACAGAAGCCTGCCGTGCCGCCCGCTGCGCCGCCCGTTGCGCCGCCTGCGGTGCCGCCTGCTGCGCCATCCGCTGTGCCGCCGCCGCGCACCGAGGCTGTACAGCCTTTCGCCTCGCCGGCAGCCGGTGCCATCACCTGTCCGAAATGTAATTTTGCAAACAATTCCGGCAATTCCTTCTGCGCCAACTGCGGCGCTGTGCTGACGGTCGCCCGCACCATCGTGATGGCGTCGCCGCTGGCGGCTCCCAAAGGCCGCCTGCATCTGGTGATGGAAGGCGGGCAGCAGGGGGAGGTTTTTGAAATGGGCGATGAAACCGTTGTCGGGCGCACCAACGGCGACATCACCTTTCCGCACGACGGTTTCATGTCAGGCCGCCACGCGCGCATCGAGCGGCGCGGCACAACCTTCGTGCTGACCGACGCCGGCAGCCGCAACGGCACCTTCATCAAGATCAAAGGCGAAGTCGAGTTGAAACCCGGCGACATGGTCTTGATCGGCAAACAGCTTTTCCGCTTTGAAGAGTAGGTAGAAGAAGTCAGAGGCCAGAGGTCAGGAGTCAGCGGTCGGAAGTCAGAGATCAGAAGTCGGTGGACAATTTCTGACCTCTGATTTTTGACCTCTGATCTCTGACTCCTGACTCCCTAAAAACAATGAACAACATTCAAGTCTCAGTCTATGCAGGCACAGACATCGGCATGCATCGCAGCGGCAATGAAGATGCATTCCTTGTCGCCGATTTGACGACAGGCACGGTCGGGCTGGGGCCTGAAATGAGCACGCACCCGCTGGGCGAGCGCGGCAGCTTGTTGATCGTCTCCGACGGCATGGGCGGCGCGGCGGCGGGCGAGGTCGCCAGCGAACTGGCCGTCACCATGATCCGCGAAACGCTGATGGAAAGCCCGCCCGACCTCGACGCGGCGATGCGCCTGCGGCTGGCCACCGAGACGGCTAACGAACGCATCTGGAACGAGGCGCAAGCCAACCCGGAACTCAACGGCATGGGCGCGACCGTCACGGCAGTCATCGCCCAAAGTGGTTTGGTTTACATTGCCCAGGTCGGCGACTCGCGCGCTTACCTGATTCGCGGGCGGCAGATCAAGCAACTGACCAAAGATCAGTCGTTCGCGCAGATGTTGATTGACGCCGGCGCGATCCAGCCCGAACAGGCCGCCTCGATTCCGCAAAACGTTATCATGCAGGCGCTCGGCACACGGCCGGACGTCAAGGTCGCGATGACGACGATATGGCTATGCCGCAACGATTGTCTGCTGCTGTGCAGCGACGGCTTGTCGAATAAACTGGGGCCGGCTGAAATGAAGCAGATCGCCGAGCAGACGCCGGATCTTAAAACCGCCTGCCGGGCGATGATCAACGTCGCCAACGAGCGCGGCGGCGAAGACAACATCACGGTCGTGCTGGCGCGCTTCGACGGCGAGGGCTTGCAGACAGCGAGCGACTCGCAGACCATCACGGGAAGCCTCACCGGCACGCACGAGGATTTTTTTGCCGACGCGGGCAACAGTTACAGCGCGCCGCCGCCTGACCCCGGCTCGACGACGATGCTGAGAGCGCCGGTGATGAACGAGCCGCAGGCAACGGATGACATGCAACCGATGCCTGCGCCGCAAGCGGCAGCCGCCATGGTGATGGAGATGGACGACCCGACTCCTTACGTTTCGTCGGAGTTTGTCGATGCCGGTCATGTTCATTACAAAAAGAAGAGCTACGCGGCGATCATCCTGGCGGCGCTCGGTGCGCTGTTGCTGATTGCGGCGACGGTCTATTTCTTCTATCGCTACTATGTGAAATCGGTAGCGCCGCCGCCCGCCGAGCCGCCCGCTGCCAGCGAGCCGGCAAGCGAACCGCCCGCATCATAATAGCCGAATCAAGACATCTGAGAATCGCTGTATCACAGGCTTGCTTTTGCAACTTGTCCACCTCGCGCTGCATTAGAGCGATTTTCAAATACGTTTGCCATGTAGCGCAAGCTGTTAGCTTGCGCGAGTCGCTGCGCAAGCTAACAGCTGGCGCTACATCCGATTGAAAACCGCTCTAAACAAAACGCCGAAACACACGCCTGCGGAATCGCGTAACTCATAGCGAATCGCGCCGCCGATTTTCCGAGCTAACGCAATCGTTATGAGTGCAGCTACCGAATCCAACCAACATCCAGACAGGCAATCGCCGCGTTTCTGGGTCAAAAGCCGCGCGCGCCGCGCCGCGACGATCAGCCTGCTGTTATTGGTTATTCTCATGACCGCAGCATTCTTCGGCCTGCGCTGGTTTGAGATGGCCGTGACGTTTCACCCGGAACGCTACGCGGCAGGCCCGGCGTGGGAGCTTCCTCGCAACGCAGAAGACGTGTGGATGAAAACCGCAGATGGCGTGCGCTTGCACGGCTGGTTCATCAAAGCGGGCGCGACGCCCGCCGCCGCGACGGTGATCTATTTTCATGGCAACGGCGGCAATCTCAGTCATGTGGGATGGGTCGGCCAGGGACTGGCGGCGCGCGGCTTCGATGTGCTGTTGTTCGATTATCGCGGCTATGGACGCAGCGACGGCAACGTGAGCGACGAGCGCGCGCTCAATGCCGATGCGGACGCCGCCTATGATTACGTTGCCGTAGAGCGCGGCGTGTCGCCTGATCGCCTGGCGCTCTACGGCGCGTCGCTCGGCACAACCACCGCCGTTGACCTGGCGTCGCGCAAGCCGTGCGGCGCGCTGGTGCTCGAATCCGGTTTAAGTTCGGCAAGCGATCTCGCCACTGTGCTGCTGCCGTTCGTGCCGCGCTGGGCGCATCGCTTCGGGCGCAATCGCTTTGAATCGGCGCGCAAGCTTGAAGGCATTCACTGCCCGGTTCTCATCACGCATGGCGAGCCGGACGACAGGATTCCCACCGAGCAAGGCCGCAAGCTCTTTGCCAGCGCCAACCAACCGAAGCGCCTGTTGATCCTGCCGGGCGCGGGCCACAACGTCATCGGCTTTGGTGGCCAAAACTACATCGCCACGGTCGCCGCCTTCATCAGCAACGCCCTGCACAAACC
>JBBWZK010000352.1:0-3262 GCA_039648975.1 Blastocatellia bacterium | reverse complement strand
CATCGTGCGCCACATCGAGATGGGCGTGAAGCCTTTTGAAGCGGCGCTCAAGGGGGCGCGCGAAATCGGCTTCACGATCATCTCGATGACCATCAGCCTGGCCGCCGTCTTCATCCCTGTGCTGTTTATGGGCGGCATCCTTGGCCGCTTGCTGCATGAATTCGCCGTGACGATTATGGCGGCGATTATCGTCTCAGGCTTCGTCTCGCTGACGCTGACGCCGATGCTCGGCAGCCGCTTCCTGCGCGAGCATAAGGGAGAAAAACAGGGCCGCCTGTTCCAGATGTCTGAGCGCGTCTTTGACTGGATGCAGGGCGCTTACCGCTGGTCGCTTGAGCACGTCATGGCGCACGCCAGGGCGACGATGGTGGTTTCGGGCCTCGTGCTGGTGGCGACGATTTATCTCTTTATGGTGATCCCCAAGGGCTTCATCCCCAGCGAAGACACGGGGCAGATCAACGCCACCACCGAAGCGGCGCAGGACATTTCGTTTGCGGCCATGGTCGAGCACCAGCAGGCCGCCGCCGCCATCATCCAACAAGACCCGAACGTCGAAAGCTTCATGTCGTCGGTCGGCTCGGGCGGCGCGAATTCGACATCGAACAACGGGCGCTTTTTGATTCGCCTCAAGCCGACCAACCAGTGCAAGTTGAGCGCCGACGAAGTCATACAGGAACTGCGCCCGAAACTATCGCGCATCCCCGGCCTGAATGTTTACTTACAAAACCCGCCGGCCATTAATGTCGGAGGCCGTACCAGCAAAGGCCAGTATCAATACACGCTGCAAGACGCAGACATCCGCGAACTCTATCAGTATGCGTCGCAGGTCGAGGAAAAGATTCGCCAGTTGTCGAGCTTGCAGGACGTCACCACAGACTTGCAGATCACCAGCCCGCAGATCACCGTTGATATGGATCGCGACAAAGCGCAGTCGCTCGGCGTCTCTGCCAATCAGCTTGAAAGCGCCCTGTATAGCGCCTACGCGCAACGGCAGGTGTCGACCATCTACACGTCAAGCAATCAATACTTTGTGATTATGGAAGTCGCGCCGGAATACCAGGCAGACCCGGCGGCGCTGTCGCTGCTCTACGTCAAGACTGCTGACAACAAACAAATCCCGCTGGGCACCGTCGCGACCTTGAAACCCGGCGTCGGGCCGCTCACCGTCAATCACTCAGGCCAGTTGCCTTCGGTGACGATCTCGTTCAACCTCAAGCCAGGCGTCTCCATCGGCGACGCGGTCAATCAGGTTCAACAAACGGTCAACCAGATGAAGTTGCCGGAGACCATGAGCACGTCATTTCAGGGAACGGCGCAGGTCTTTCAATCGTCGCTGCAAGGGCTTGGGATGCTGCTGCTGGTTGCTGTGCTGGTCATCTACATCGTGCTCGGCATTTTGTACGAGAGCCTGATTCATCCGCTGACGATTCTTTCCGGCTTGCCGTCGGCAGGCTTCGGCGCATTGCTGACGCTGATGATCTTTCAGGTTGATCTGAACATTTATGCGTTTGTCGGGCTGGTGATGTTGATCGGCATCGTCAAGAAGAACGCCATCATGATGATCGACTTCGCGCTCGAAGCGCAGCGCAACGAAGGCAAAGCGCCGGCGGAGGCCATCTTCGAAGGCAGCTTAATGCGTTTCCGCCCGATCATGATGACGACGATGGCGGCGCTATTAGGGACGTTGCCGATTGCGTTGGGATTGGGCGCGGGCGCTGAATCGCGGCGGCCTCTGGGCCTCTCGGTGGTCGGCGGCTTGATGGTCTCGCAACTGCTGACGCTCTACATCACGCCGGTGGTCTACGTCTACATGGAATCGTTCAAGGAGCGAGTGAGCAAGCTGTTTAAGCGACACCCGCACGCGCCGGTCACCGAGGCACCGGCAGGCGATTGAGTCCAGGGTAAAAGTAAAAAGTAAAAAGGCAAAAGATATGGCTGGAGATGCGTTGCGCGCGCGGCGGCAGGGGAGTGAATAGATCGCCTCTGCCGATCTTTTGATCCGGCTCCGCACTTTTTACTTTTGCCTTCTCGTGCGCCGCACGAGGCGGCTGGCTTCCACCGGATCAGGAGTCAGGAGGCAGGAACCTGACTGACCTGAACCCTACATTTCTGCTCTCTTTGATCTGCATACGTCCAGGACATTGGCATCCTCGTTGCTCCTATCAGCATATGTCAGCTTTTGGCTGCGTGATTGCACGTTTGCCGAACAGATAATGTGGTGTGTTTGTATGAAAAAAGATGAATAACGTTGGGTTGTGCAGGAGGATGACATGGGAAAATTTTTCACGGCTTTCGCCAGCAAGGCCGCTAAAGCGGTCGGCAGTTACTGGGCTTTTTTGCTTGCCTTATTGATCGTCGTTATATGGGGCCTAACCGGGCCGCTATTCCATTATTCAGATACCTGGCAGCTCGTTATCAACACGGGTACGACGATAATCACATTTCTGATGGTCTTCTTAATACAAAATACGCAGAACCGCGATGCCAAGGCGATGCACCTGAAACTCGATGAACTGATCTCTGCCGTCAACGAGGCGCACAATGAGATGATTGATATCGAAGACTTGAGCGACAAGCAGCTTGAAGAAATCGCCGCGCATTATCGCAAGAAAAAAGAAGAGGGCGCCGACGATACGATTACCGCCATCGCCACAGATGTCGCCGAGCAAGCGGCCCACAGTACCGCCGAACACGTTGCCGGCGACACAGCCCAGCGCGTTGCCGGCGACACGGCGAAGCGCGTCGTCGAAGACAAGACAAAGCGCGTGGCCTAAGCGCCGGGTTGATGTAAGATTGATTGGCGGGGCATTTTTGAAAGATGGAGGTTGATCTATGAGCGCGACAACCGATGTCCAACTGATTCGCTGCCCGTCGTGCGGCGCTACGAACCGCGTGCCGCGCGCACGGCTGCAAAGCGGCGACCAGCCCATCTGTGGCCGCTGCAAAACGCCGCTGGCGGCCTCGACACATCCGGTGACGGTGACCGACGAAAACTTTGCCGGCGAAGTCGAAGCCTCGCCGCTTCCCGTGCTGCTCGATCTATGGGCGGCGTGGTGCGGCCCTTGTCGAGTGATTGCGCCAGTGATCGAAGAACTGGCCACTGAGGTAGCCGGGCGCATCAAAGTCGGCAAGCTCAACGTCGACGAGAACCCGCAAACCGCAGCGCGCTTCGGCGTGCGCAGCATACCGACGCTGCTCATCTTGAAGAACGGGCGCGAAGCCGACCGTCTCGTCGGCGCACTGCCCAAGCAGGAGATTCTAC
>JBBWZK010000345.1:0-7017 GCA_039648975.1 Blastocatellia bacterium | reverse complement strand
GCGTTGAATCCATCCGAACACTGATGACCGTCTCTTCAGGTACGGTCCAGGTCCCGTCCGTCGTCGGTCGCACGCCATAGCGCGGGCGATGTTGCTGCGCCGACACGGCGGCGCTCAAACTCGCGGTTAGCGCCGCTACCAGCAAGCAGGCGACAAGCGATTGCCCAAACCACCGATTATTCATAAGACCGACCTCCCGGCATTTTGTCTTGGATGCTGCATCTCTGATTCCTTGTGACGTTCTCAGGTGCGCTGTCTGTTGTCCGCCCGGTCAAAATAGTTATGACTAACTGCCGAACTTCACCAGAACAATAGTAGCATCGCGGGTTCAACACAGCATCAATAATTGGTGGTCATGAAAAACTCAAGCCGCCTCGCCGCGTAGCGGCGGCTTGAGTTTAGCCGTGTGCTTTAGCGCACGGAAAGCGGGGGTTGAGTCCTGCTCGTCGCGTCAGCGACGGTTGAATTCAGTCGTCGCTGACGCGACGTGTGGGAGATGATCTCATCACGACCCGGCGTTGAAACGCCGGGCTAAATTCAGACTGCCGCTACGCGGCAGCAGAAGGCGGCATTACATTTTCATCACTACCGATGAGTCTAACCGTTGATCGGCAAGCGCACGGTTGCAGTCGTTCCCTGCCCCTTGCGACTCTTGACGGTCAATTCGCCCTGATGCAGTTCAGTAATCTTGCGGGCAATGGCCATGCCGAGGCCCGTGCCCTTTTCCTTGGTAGTGTAAAACGGCTCGAATAAACGCCGCAGGGTTTCCGTGTCCATCCCGGCTCCCTGATCGGCAATCTCGACGATCACCTTGCCATTGCCATCTGAGTTCGTGCGCAGTTCGATACGCTTGCCCGGCTCACTGGCTTCTATAGCATTTATTATCAGATTCAAAAAGAGCTTCTTGAGTTCCGTCACGTCGAACTGGCCCACAGGCAAACGCGCCGCATACTGCTTGTCGAGATGCATCTCTTTGGCCGCCAGCCGGTCAGCCACCATCGGCACCAGCTCATCCAATAATTGATTCAGATTGACCTCAGACTTCTGCAACTCTTTGGGCCGCGCGTAATCCGATAGCTCGGCCACGACGCTCGCCAGATGATCGACGCTGCGTTCGATGACGGCGATGGTTTCCAGGTCACGGCCATTGCCTTGCGGCTGCCGCTTGAGTATTTCTGCCGCGAAGCGAATGCTGCCAAGCGGGTTTTTGATCTCGTGAGCAATCTGCGCCGTCATCTGCCCGATGGCGCTTAGGGCGCGATTGCGTTGCACCTCGGTCTGCGCGCGGACTTCTTCCGTCACATCAACAAAGATCAGTATCAAACCGCGATGCGCCTCGCCGAGCAGCAGCGGCGAGGTGAACACATCCAACAACCTGCCGCTGTCGCTTTGCAGTCTTCCCTGATAAAGATTGCCCTGCTCGGTTGCGGAAAGGCTTTGGGCCACCAGCGCGCGAAGCTCTTCGCTGCCGGCGAGCAGTTCGGTGTAAGGCTGCCCGGCCTCGGCAGATTGCAAGCCGGTTAGCCGGCGAAACGATTCGCTGATCGTTTCAACCACGCCATCCTCCGTGATGACGATGACGCCCGAATGCATGCTGTCGAGCAGAGAGCGCAAGTAATCGCGCGACTCAGAGCTTTCGGCGTAGGCGGCGCTCAGTTGCTTGAGTATGCGGCGGATTTCATAAAGCGTAAGAAACGCGACAAGCGCGCTGACGCCGAGAACTGCCAGCGTCGCCGCGAATTCCTTGCGCCGCTCGCGGCGGCCCAAGCCCTCAATGCGACGATCATTCTCCTGCTGCTCGGCGTTGACAAACTGTTCGAGCGCCTCAAGCGCCTTCATCATGCGCTCGCGCTCCTGAAACCAATCAATCGGCCTGGGCGAACTGATCTTCTCCCAGTAATCGCGGAACGCCGCTTCGAATTCGCCCCATTCCGGCCTATTCGTGAGCGCTGAAGGCTTCGCCTCATTGATGCGCGCCTCCATCTCGGCTTTCAGATCACTCAGGTCATGTTTTGCAGAGATCGCCGCAAATCGCTGGTCGCTGTTGGCGAGCACGGTTTGCGCCTGCGACTGAATCTTTCCGGCGGTTTCACCGACCTTTCTGATGACGCGTTCGTGACTGACCTCTGTCTGGCGAATGCGCGTGACTTCCGATTCCATCTCAACAAAACTTCGATAGCTCGTGAAACCCAGTATGGCGACCAGCACCAGCAGCGCCATAAAGCCGACGAGCAGCACATTGCGGACGAGCGATTCCGTCCGCCGAGGCAGACCGAACAGGCGCAGTGGCAGTTTGGTCATAACTCTCTCTCTGGCTTCACCGCCCAGAGCGGGTTTCGATTGCATGTAGCGCAAGCTGTTAGCTTGCGCGAGTCCATGCGCAGATGTATTGACAGGCGCAAGCTAACAGCTTGCGCTACATGGAACATCCATTTGCAAATCGCTCTAATGGCTATCCCCTCACCGATACAACGCGGTCGGTGAACCCTTCGAAGGTGTCGTCGTGACTGATGACAAAAAGCTGGTCGAAGTCGCGTATGCGACCGATCTGTTGCGCCAGATTGCGCCGCCGCTCTTCATCCATATTCGTCGTCGGCTCGTCGAAAAAGGCGACGCGCAGATCAGATAATTCTTTCAACAGCGCCAGCCGCACAGACAGGGCCGCGGCCATCTGTTCGCCGCCCGAAAGGCTGGCAAATGAGCGCTCGTGGCCGTCTTCTTCGAGTAGGATTTCGTAGCCGGAATCCCACCGCAGCGTCACCATCGGATTGCCTGTGATGTCGCGATAGAGTTGATTGGCTTCGATGGAAATCGATTGCAAGTGGGCTTCGGTGATGAACGGCCCGGCTTTTCTGAGCAGATCACGCATGAAGTCTGTGACGGAATGCAGTTGCTGGCAGCGGTCACGTTCGCCGCCCAGCTTTTCAAGCTGTTGCTTCGCCGTCAGCAGTTTGTCTATTTCACCGTTGAGTTCAACCAGCCGGGCTTCCGCGGCGCTCAATTGCGATGCCAGCATGGCGACGCGATTGAGCAGCGATTCGAGCAGCGCGCGCGTCTCCAGGTGCGCGGCTTCGCTGTAAGCGGCGCTTGCCGCATTCCATTCACCATCGAGTTCAGCAAGTCGTTTCCGGCGATGCGCCAGTTCTTGATTGATCTGGCTCAGTTCGGCCTCGCGCGCGCCGAGCAGTTCGGCTATCGGTTGATGTTCGACATAGGCGCGGTAATCTTTCTCACAAGTCGTGCGACGGGCGCGCTCGGTTGCCAGTTCTTCATCGAGCCTGGCAAACTCGGCAAGCTCTTTTTCAAGCTTCTGCATCGCCGCCGTCATCTGTTGCTCTTGCGATTCAAACTCCTGAAGCTGGCGGCGAAGATCGTCTTCTCTGGCTATCGCTTCAGCAAGCAAACGCGAATGGCCACGCGGGTCGGCAATCTCGACCAGTCGTTCCGCAATCGTCACCATCTCATCTTGCAAGCCGGCCATTTGAGCGAGCCGGTCTTTGAGCGCCGCGACCTCTTCGCGCTTTTCGCGGCCTTCGATTTTCAACGCGTCAAGCCGTTCCCGCAGAAGATCGAGTTTATCGAATTTGGCTTTGGCTTCGCGGGCGATAAGCATCTCGCGTTCAAGTTGCGCGATGCGCTCTTCAAGATGACGAATGCTTTGCGCATTGATCTTCGCGCTGGCAATCTCGCGCTCAAGCCGCGCCGCATTTTTGCGCTCAATCTCTAACTCCTGCGCGTAGCGGTCGCGCTGCACGCGATGTGTGGCAAGCGCCGTCGCGGTTTTCAACGCCGCCTTCGCTTCTCTTAGTTGACCGTGCAGCGCTTTGCGCTTGCGGTCAGCCGCCGCGAATTGTTCGCGCTCGCTGCCAACCTGTGACTTGAAGAATTGATCAAGTCCCTGCCCTTCTTTCATGTTCAAACAACGCTGGGCAAGCAGCGGGCACAACCCGCCTTTAGCCTGCGCAATGATCTCTTCATCGTGCTCAATGCGCGCTTTCAGGTTGGCCGCTTCAGTGATGAGGGTGCGCTCTTCATCTTCAAGTTGCGGCAGCCGTGCAGCGAGTTTTTCAGCATTCAGGCCCGCTTCAATCTCGCGGTCAATCGTCTGCAGTTCGCCCGTCAGCTTGGCGAGATTTTCCTGAGCGCGCTTCGATTCTTTATTGCGTTCATTGAGGCGTTCGAGCAGCACGCGCGATTCGCGCAGTTCAGCTTCCGCATCGCGCCGCTGTTGTTCGAGCAACGGCACGCGCTCGGCAAGGTCGCGCAATTTTTCGGCCTCTTCAATTCTCTGCGTCACGTCGCGCCACTCGCCGCGAAACTTCAGCAAATCGGCCTCGGCAGTTTGCAAGCGGCGAGCCAGCGCGTTCATCTCGCCGAGCGCTGTTTGAATCTCTGAGCGCCGCGTTTCGAGCTTCTCCTGTTCGCTCACCAGCGGCGCGATCCGTGCCAGTTCCGTCTTATCTCTGTCAATCTGCGCCAGCTTGTCGCGTTGTCCTTGAATCGTCGCTTCCAGGCGGATGCGCCGGCGCTCTGCCTCTGAATGCTGTTGGCGCAACGCCTCGCGCCGCGCCGCCAGCGGTTCCAGTTCCTGCAATCGCAAATAAGCGACGTTATAAGACTCATATCCAGCCGCCGCCGCCTCGACAATCGCGTGGGCTTCGCGTGAGCGCGTTGCTTCAAGCTCGACCTCTGCGGCACGGCGACTGAGTTGTTCAACCTGCGGCTTCAGGCTCGCCACATCCGCAGTCAAACGTTCAAGGCTCTGGCGCAGAGCGTCCAGGCGATCAAGCTCCAACCGCGCACGCTCGCGTTGCGTTTGTGCGGCTGCCAGTTCGGCTCTCGTCTGCGCTGCGGTCGCCTCGAAGCGCGCGCGCTCAGCGAACAACTCGTCGAGCTTGGCCACTTCGCCTTCGATGCGCGCGATACGTTCGCGCAGATCGGCGTCGCGCGCATCGATCAACTTGATAATAGCCCGCAACTCGTCGGATGAGCGATGATATTCGTCAACTCGCAGCACGCGATCAAAACTGACTTTGCGACGGGCCGGCTGCTCGGCGAAATCGACCGTGAACATGCCTTGCGGCACGCCGATGGTTGAAGTGAACAGCGTCTTCAGATCGGTTGTCGGGTCAACGCCGAGATGTTGTTTGAGCCAGCCCGCCACCTGTTGCTTCTGCTCGACGAGGCGCAGCTTGGTGATCGGATCGTAGATGTAGTAGCCCGTTGAGGTGTCGCGGTGGACGGTGTATTCGCGCCCATCAATCGATGACACGAAGGTGACGCGGGCGATGCCCTTCTTTGCGCCGCGCCGCAGGAAGTCTTCCTTTTTGTAGGGCAGTTGATCAAAGAGCGTCCAGGCGATGGCTTCGATGATCGTCGTCTTGCCAGCGCCGTTCGGCCCGCTGATCGCCGTCACGCCCGCCTCGAACTCGAAGCTCGCTTCCTCGTAGTTCTTGATATTCTCTAGCTCGACTTTACTGATTAGCATCGCAGGTGACCTATTATCGCTTGTCTTTTCAAGGTGAGGATCGCCAATTCAGTTTAGATTTTAGCACACCAGCGCGCTCAGGCGAAATTACACCGCGCGCGGTTGATTTAGGCTCCTTCTGCCGGTAACATTAGCGATTGAGAACCCCACGCGATGAGCCGCACACAGGCGCGCTCACTTCACATCGTTCATCTGCTCTGGAGAAGTAACCTTATGGCAGTCATCCTGATTATCCTCGCAGCAGCGGTACTCATCACGGTCGGCCTGTACGGGTTTCGTTTTTATCAAGACCGGCTGGAGCGCCGCATAAGCGAAAACGAATACAACACGGCGGTGATGCTCTGGGAATTCGCCAAGCGCATCAAAGGCGAAATCGACCAGGCCATGCGCGGCAGTAAAGGAGTTCTCGATTTCACCAACATCACTATTCCATCGAGCGATGGCTATAAGGTATCGCTCGAACTGATCGGCGCATACTTCCGCGTCCACGCCGTGCCGGCGGGCTATGCCAAGACCGGCAGATTATCATTTGTAGCCGACACCACACTGACCGTGCGCGCCGCCGATCATCAGGGCCAGTCGGCTTCGATTGAAGATGAAGAATACCAGGGAGCCGAAGATAGGGCCTAGGGACTAGGGGCTAGGGGCTAGGGATCAGAGGTTGGAAGCTAAGGACTAAAGATAGTTGAAACTAGCCTCTAGTCCCTAGCCCCTAGCCCCTAGTCCCTAGTCTCTCCTCAGTTTTGCCTGCCGCACCGTTTGTGCTACATTTGCCGAGCAATTCATCAAGCCATCATTGCAATTCGGGCCATTATGGATTTTTCGATTCCACAGGAATATCTCGACTTCAAGGCGGCGGTTTATGGGTTCGCCAAAGAGAGGCTTGCGCCGCGCGCACAGGAACTCGATGCGCGCGGCGAGTTCAGTTGGGAGAACTGGCGCGATCTGGCGGGCATGGGATTGCTTGGCTTGCCCTTCCCTGAAAAGTATGGCGGCAGCGAGGCCAGCCCGCTCGCCACTTGCATTGCGATGGAAGCCGTCGCCGCCGCCGGCGTCGATGCAGGGACGCCGCTTGCCTGGGGCGCGCATACAATTCTCTGCGGCGTGCCCATCTGGCTGCTCGGCAGCGAAGCGCAAAAGGAGAAATATCTGCCGAAGCTCTGCTCAGGCGAATGGGTCGGGGCTTTCGGACTCACAGAGCCCGGCTCAGGCTCGGACGCCGCCGCGATGAAGACATCGGCTGAAAAGCGCGGCGACCGCTGGATTCTCAACGGCTCGAAGATGTTCATCACCAATGCGCCGATAGCCAGCCTCTTCATTGTATTCGCGGCTACACAAAAGGGCGCGGGCAACAAAGGCATTTCGACGTTCATCGTCGAACGCGACGCGCCAGGCTTTACGGTCGGCAAAGACCTGGCGAAGATGGGCAACCGCACGTCTGTGACGGCGGAGTTGTCTTTCGATAACTGTGAAGTGCCGGAAGCCAATCTCCTCGGCCCGCAGGACATGGGCTTTCTCGCCGTCGGCAA
>JBBWZK010000291.1:0-3929 GCA_039648975.1 Blastocatellia bacterium | reverse complement strand
GCGCACAATCGGATCATCCATCCGAAAGATGGTCATCTTGATGCTTTGCGTCGCCGAGTCAATGGCGTCAACGATAGGAAAAAAGCTATCGCCGGGCTGGATGATGAGCGACAGGTTATTCACATGGCGGTATGCTTCCATCGTGTAAGCGATTATGACAAGCGGATAGGGCGAGCGACCACCAGAAATCCGGCGCAGCGGCAAAACGGGAACGCGACGCCGTCTAAATCAATCACTTAGTGAGACGGCATAAGGCAAAGACGACGCGGCGACACGGCGACGCGGGGACGCGGCGACGGGAAAATAAGCTAATTGGCAGGCCACCAGATTGTCCCCTGTCTTTCTTTCACCGTGTCGCCGCGTCGCCGCGTCGCCGTGTCGTCCCTTCCCGCGTCCCCGTGTCTCTCTTTGCCTTATGCTGTAAGCCTTCACTATAATCCCAACCGAGAGAACGCTATGGAAAATACGATTGCAAGAATTGATGTGGACAACTTGTTGGCGCGCATCGCGGCGCGCCAGCGCTTGACGCTGGACGAGTGGCGCATTGTCGAAGATGCGGCCCCGACCGCCGAGCTTGGCCGGCTGGCCGACCAGTTGCGCAAAGCGTTTCATGCGGACGACGTGGTCACCTATGTCGTTGATCGCAATGTGAATTATTCAAACGTCTGCGTATCGGTCTGTTCGTTCTGCGCCTTCTATCGCAAGCCCGGCTCGCCGGAAGGCTACGTTCACAGCTACGAAGAGATTTATCGCAAAGTCGAAGAGATGATGGCGCTCGGCGGCAGCGGCGTGCTGATGCAGGGCGGCCTGCATCCCGACCTGCCGCTTGATTACTACACCGGCTTGTTGCGCGAATTGAAGACGCGCTACGGGATACATCTGCACTGTTTTTCGCCGCCGGAGATCGACCACCTCGGCAAGGTCACCGGGCTGGGCGTCGAAGGCGTGCTGAAAGAGTTGCGCGCTGCCGGGCTGGATTCGATACCGGGCGGCGGCGGCGAGATTCTGGTTGACGAGATACGCCGCAAGCGCCGCACGCATTGCAACGCTGAAGAGTGGCTGAACGTCATGGACACAGCGCACGCCCTGGGCATTCCGACGACGGCGACGATGATGTTCGGCATGGGCGAAATCCGCGACCATCGCTTGCAGCACCTTGAAAAGTTACGTGCATTACAAGACCGCAATCCCGGTTTCGTGTCGTTCATCCCGTGGACGTTGCAGCCGGACAACACGCCCATCGGCAAGCGCTTTCCTGATCGTATCGAGCCGGACGAATACCTGCGATGGTTGGCCATCAGCCGGCTGTATCTCGACAACATCCCGAACGTGCAGGTGTCGTGGCTGACGCAAGGCATGGACGTAGGCCGCACAGGATTGCATTACGGCGCGAACGATCTCGGCAGTACGATGATCGAAGAAAACGTCATCAGCATCGCCGGCGCGAATCACAAAGCCACCGAGATGATGCTGCGCGACGCCATCATCGCCGAAGGCTTTACGCCGGTAAAGCGCCGCGCCGATTACGTGCGCGTTGATACGCCCGCGACGACGGCTTGAGCGATAGCAAAAGCCTCTCAGTAAAGCATGACCTTATTAACGCAGAGGACGCAGAGGGAAGCGAATGTCTAAAGCCACTGCGTTATCCTCCGCGTCCTCTGCGTTTGAATTAGACCTGGCTCCTGGTGCTTTATGAAAAATGCTAGAGATGAATCGCCCAAACTGACAGACGCGCTCGGCGACATGAGCGCCGAAGAGTTTCGCCGCTACGGCCATCAATTGATTGACTGGGTAGCCGATTATCTTTCGCACCCGGAACGCTATCCTGTGCTGTCGCAGAACCAACCGGGCGAAGTGAAAGATGCATTACCAAACGCGCCGCCCACGGATGGCGAGAGCTTCGACCGGATTCTTGAAGACCTTGACCGCGTCATCGTGCCGGGCATGACGCATTGGAATCATCCGGCGTTCTTCGCTTACTTCGCGACCAGCGGCAGCGCGCCGGGCATTCTCGGCGAGTTGTTGTCGGCAGCCTTCAATGTCAACGCCATGTTGTGGCGCACGTCGCCGTCGGCTACAGAACTTGAAGAAGTGACGCTCGACTGGCTGCGGCAGATGATCGGTTTGCCCGAATCGTTCGCGGGCGTGCTTTACGACACGGCGTCGATTTCGAGCCTGTGCGCCATAGCGGCGGCGCGCGAAGCCGCACCGCCAGGGAAGCTGCGGCTTTACGCATCGGAGCAAGCGCATTCATCGATAGAAAAATCGGCGATCACGCTCGGACTGGGGCGCGGGGCGACGCGGGCGATAGCGACCGATGCAGAGTTTCGCATGGATGTTGAGGCGCTGGCCGTCGCGATTGCCGAAGATCGCGCCGCAGGCCACCAGCCCTTCTGTGTGGTGGCAACCGTCGGCACGACCTCGACGACGAGCATTGACCCTGTGCCGCAGATCGCCGACCTCTGCGAGCGCGAAAAGCTGTGGCTGCATGTTGATGCGGCTTACGGCGGCTCGGCGGCGGTGCTGCCGGAAATGAAATGGATTCTTGCGGGAGCCGAGCGCGCCGACTCACTGGTGATGAATCCGCATAAATGGCTCTTCGTGCCGGTTGATCTGAGCGTGCTCTTCTGCCGGCGAATGGATATGTTGAAAGCGGCCTTCAGCCTGGTGGCGGAATACCTGCGCACCAGCGAAGAGACGGTGCGCAATTATATGGATTATGGCCCGCAGCTTGGCCGTCGCTTTCGCGCTTTGAAACTGTGGTTTGTGCTACGTTACTTTGGCACGGACGGTATCGCGGCGCGGCTGCGTCATCACCTCGAATTGGCAAAAGAATTGGCCACGTGGGTCGATGAGAGCGAAAACTTCGAGCGGCTCGCGCCCGTGCCGTTGGGCACGGTCTGCTTCAGAGCCTATCCGCAAGACTTGCGCGAACGAGCCGGCAATGACACTTCGCCGGCTGACGTTGAGGCTTATCTCGATCTGCTCAACGAGCGGATGATGGAAGCGGTGAATCGTGGCGGCAAGGTGTTTCTGTCACATACCAAGTTAAACGGCAAATTCACCCTGCGGCTGGCGATTGGCAACATCCGCACAACCCGCGAACACGTCCGTCTGGCGTGGGATGAACTGAACGCGGCGCTTGTAACACTCGATGGCGAAATACGGCCTGTAGAGTTGAGAGGCTAAAACGAAGTCGGTTGTTCCTCTCAGTGGTCAGTAGTATATAACGTATATGAATTTCCTGTTAACCAGCTATTTTTGGCCCCTTGCTAGCCCTATTACCCTATCCAATCATCTGAAATTCAGTTTTGATAATCCCCGCACCAAACCTGAGCTTGATTATGCAAGGCAATATTTGAAGGATCTATACGAGTCTAAGAAGGCGCGCCCGCTGCCTATTCATTCTGAGGAAGACATCGTCTCTCTTGAAACGATCTTGGTAGATTTTAGAGATACTTTTTCGGAACGGGATGAGTACATTAGAGAATTCTTGGCCTCGTATAAGCGCAAAAACATATTTAGCTATTTCGCTAAAATGTGGATAGTAGCGCGGTTTGACGACGAAGGGGAGGTCGCAAGAATAACAAGAAGAACGCGAGCAAATGCGCGAGGCTGGCGTGCGGGGTTTGATAATGCTTGAGGATGAGCACCCTATAATTAAAAATCCCAGTAAATTGGTCGGTTACAGTTTTTTGCTATCTCTTCTTTCACATACGGAAGGCAAAGATTATTTCGGACGGAATTTCATCCTTGACCCCAACCAGTTATTCCGACCGAAGATAATTGAAGAACTGACTATGCATTTCGTCATGCTTCAGGTAGGAACTCATGACTTCAAGAACAAATCCAGGCCTCATGATGCATTGCGCTGGATTTTTTGGCCGAATGCCATCACAGAACTACAAAGGAGTGCCCAACTTTTGGAA
>JBBWZK010000280.1:0-25329 GCA_039648975.1 Blastocatellia bacterium | reverse complement strand
GATCGTTCGGATCGATGAAACGTATGCGCGGCTTGACGCCGCCGATGAGCGTGATCGTCACAGGGCTGCCGGTGCTGGTGTTGATCGTCAACGTATCGTTGATTGAAGCCGGCAACAGGTCGCGCGGCCTCACCTGACCGCTTGCGACACGCGGGATCACCGGGTTGAACGAGACGTTAATCGTCACAGACTGGCCGCCGCCGAGCGTCACAGGGAAGCCCGTCGAGGAGCCTTGCACGGTGATGACGAAGACGTTGCCGTCGTCCGTCTGTCCGCCGCGCGTCAGCGTCGCCGATGTCAGCGTCAGCGATTGGCAGCCGGTGTTGGTGATGGTGAACGATTTGGTTGGCGGATTGGCGACCGGCGCAACACGCGGCGGCACGCGCTTGAACTTCAATTGCGTCACGCCGCCCTGCACGACCAGTTTAGCGGGCGACGTGGCACTGGCCGTCAATGGCACGGCGACCTGAAGTCGACGCGGATCATCTGTCTGCAAGAGCAGGCAGGCGTGCAGCACACCGCAAGCCGTCGCGTTGACCGTGACGTTGATCGTCACAGACTGGCCTGGATTGATCACGGCTGTCGGACAGTTCGCCACCGTGAAGCGTTCGCGGTTATCGCTCGTCGCACCCGGGCAGCGGCCTAGAGTGCAACCCGTCACCACAAGCGGCGCAGCGCCCGGATTGTTGATCGTCACGGGTTTGGTCACAGGTGTATTCAATGCGACATCGCCAAAATCGACGGCTGCGGGAATATCGGCAATCGGGCGCGGCAGCGGCGTATCTACTGTATCAAACATCAACTCGGAGGTGTTCGCGGATTGATCCGCCGCGCTGCTGTTTGGCAGATCGGTGACGGTCGCCGTATAGATGTCTGTCGGCGACGGCGCAAGTCCGTCTATTGCAAACTCGCCCTCGGCGTCAGCCGTCGTTTGACCGAGAAAAGTCACGCCGTCGATGACGACGCGGTCGTCGACTACATGGAACTTTGTGACGCCGAATATCTCAACCGTCGCGCCGCCGGGCGGCGGATTGTCGAGCACACCGCGCACCGTGACGGTGTCGTCCTGCGCCGTGACCAGCATTGAATCAGGGAAATTCAATAAAGTATTCGGGCCGCTGTCCGCATCCGTGTCATCGTTCGGCGTCGGGCCGTCGCCGCCTAGATCGATCAAGGCAGAGGGCGGCGCATCTGAGGCAGGCGTCGGGCGCGAGATGGCATTGCGCGACAGCTTGTTCAAGATGTTCGTATCGCCGCGCACGAGTATGCCGGTCGGGCTGCCATCGATGATGTTCTGTTCGATGAGATTGTGGCCGACATTATCCTGCGGGCAGCGCGGCTCGATGACTACGCCGGCGTGCGTGAAATTTATAATCTTCATTCCGCGAACCGTGACGCGGTTCGAGCGGATGACGATGCCGTCGCTGATCTGCCCGCCGCCATCAATCGTCAACGAAGGCGCGCAGTCGCCGGCCATAGAAGTGCAGCCGTCAATCACCACGTCCGGCACGGTGATCGACGGCAGCGGCGATTGAAGCTGAATCGTCTTATCCTTCAAGCTTGCATCGAAGGTAATGGTGGCCGCGCCGCCGTTGCAGTTGGCCAGCTCGATGGCTTGACGGAGCGACACGGGAGCCTCTTTGCCGATAGCGGTTCCGGGCGCGGTGTCGGTTTCACTGGTGACGACCGGCAGCACCTGCGCCACCGTGCCGCGCACGATGTTGCGAACGGCTTCGGCGGCGGCGTTCGCCTGCCGGCTGGCGTCGGGATCATTCGGACTGGCCCCTTCGAGGTTGCTGCTGCCGGCGGCGATGATAAAGGTTTTGCCCGGCAGCGCATCCGCCGGTTTCGGCGTGACCAGTTGATTGGCCGTAAAGAATGCGGTGCTGAAGAATGGCGATTGCTGATCTACGCCGATCAGCAGGAAGTCCAACTCGAACGGGATGTTCGCGTTGATTGAGGCCGCGCTTGCAGCGTCAACCGCCTTGAGCGCGCCGCTGAGATCGTTCGTCAGGCCGTCACTTGCCATCACAAAGGCGCGAGTGACGCCCGGTTTCGGGTTCTGGCTGCGGGCCTGGCTCAAGTGGAAGTTGGCCGTTGCAATTGCTTCTGCATAGAAAGTCGTGCCGAATGGACAGGGGAATTGAAGGCTGGTCGAGTCCGTACACTTCAGTGTCTGAAGGAAGTCAACGATCTGCTGGGCAACGGCGTCGCTGTTGATCTCTGTGAGCGGCACGACGACCTGCGCGGCTGCATTGAAAATGATGACGGTGACCGCCACAGAGCCATCGCGCGGAATGATCGTCGGATCATTGAGGGCGCGGCGCACGCCTTCAACTTCTATGTTGTACGTCTGGCCGCGTTGCTGGACATTGCCTGTGGCATCGATCAGAAAAGCGATGTCGCGTTTGGGCTGAACGAAGCAGCCCTGGATTGGCTCAGGCATGCAGTCATCATCTGCTTTGTGGGCGCGCGGCACGAAGAGTGTCGTGGCGACAAACAGCGCGACGATCAGCGCGCGAATGATGCTGTGCTTGTGATGATCGAGGCGGTTCGCCACCGCCGCGAATGCGTGCCTGATGCTTGCCTGAAGACCTGCGAAATGGATCATAGCCAACCTTTCATTGCTCCCTGACAAAGAGGAAGCGTTGGATATCCCTGTAAAGCCACCCAATATGGTTCGTTCTTTTCGCTTATCAATTCGCGCATGGCGTGAGATGCAAGTCGCCTTGAGGAGCCTGCGCGTCAGTGGCTCTTAGTATCTCGATTGCGTGGCGGGAAGGCAAGCCGAAAGTGTTATTTCGTGGCCGCTTCGCGCAGTTCGATCAACAGGTCGCGGGTGTTGGTTTTGATTTCAACATCACGCGAGTAGGGCGCGTGGCCGAGGGCTTTGGCCTTGAGAGTATAACGGCCCGGCGGCACCGGTTTATTGAGCTTGAATTCACCTTCGGCATTTGCCGAACCCCAGGCCAGCAAGTTTTCTTCGCTGACGCGCTCGGTGCCAAACGGCAGCAATCCAACCAGCGCGCCGGCAACGGCTTTGCCGGTTGTAAGCGATCTTACCAAGCCGTGCACGTTGACCGTCGCCGACGGCATGCCTGGGGGCGCTTGCGTAATCAGAGAGCGTTGCGCATCCATCTGCGCCAGCAACGCGGCGACCAGAGAGGCCGGGCGCAGGAAGCCGACCGCGCCATACGTGCGGCGCGCGTCGGGGAAGCCGTCGCCGTCTCTGTCGATCTCCTGATCGTCGGCTTCGACTTTGGTGGGAATGCCGATCAGCTTGCCTTCGAGGCTGACCGCCGCGCCGCCGCTGTTGCCATGAATGACGCGCGCATCGGTCTTGATCCAGTTGCCGAGGACATCGCGGCCTTCGACAACGCCTGTGCTGAGCGTGACGCTGGAGCCGCCTTTTTCAGGATAACCGATGATGATCAGGTCATCGAGCAGACTCACCAATTGCGAATTGCCCAACTCAAGCGCAGGGAAGGGCGGCGCTTTAGCGGCGGCAGCGCCGCCGTCGCCGGCTTGAATGCGCAGCAAAGCGAGATCGTATTGGCGATTGACGAGCAGCGGTTGAAGGCGAAACTGCGGCTTGCCATTGATCGCCGCCTCTTCGCCGAGCGCCAGATAAAGTTCGTCGAAGACCTGTTTTGAGCCGCTGTCGCTGATGACGTGAGCGTTGGTGGCGAGAATGCCGTCGCTACGCACGACGACGCCGGAGCCACGCGGGCGCGGCCTGGGATCGTCATTCGCATTACGAACGAAAATCAGGCCGACCGCTTCGACCGCGCGCCGCACATGAAGCCGCGCTGCCGGCGTCAAAGGCGCGCTCTTGCGAGGCGCATTCGGCGGCGGTGTTCTTTGAATGAAGGCAGATGAACCGGGCGAGACAATGGCACAAAGGCTGACCAGTGCAACCAGTAAACGGCTTTTTGCAGAAAGGGTGATCATGATGCAATGAGCAGGAATCGGTAGTCAGAAAAACCATTCTGAGTCCCGTTAGGGACGCAATGTTTATAGTTGATAGTGTGGAATAGATCCCAAGCTCCGTTAGGAGCGCAATGTCGACATTACGCTCCTAACGGAGCTTGATAAACAAATCAACGCGCTAACTATAAACATTGCGCTCCTAACGGAGCTACTGTATGTCTACTCACTGATTAATTGTGAGCCAGGCGAATCTCGAACACGGCATAGTTGCCCTGTTCAAGCTTACCGTCGCCGTTGCCGGGCTTATTCTCGATGGCGACGTAAGCGCTGCCTTTATTGCCCTGTGACAGCTTGATGCCGCGAGCGCGAATGCCGCCTGACGAATTCTCAGGCACGACGGCGACGACATTGTTCACCTCGATGCCGCCTTTCTGTTGCTTCGCGGCAACCGCCGTCAGCTCTGCGGCGGCGCTCGATGCCGAAGCGCTCAAGGCGCACTTTTCAGGATTCTCGCAGCAGTCGCCTTTTATGGCATTCTCCAGAAAATCGATGCGCTCGCGCGACATGATGACTTGCAGGACTTCCGTGCCTTTTTCTGCATCGAAGTTCACTGGCAGCGTCTTAATCTGTCCCGGAACCAGATTCACCGCTGTCGCCCGCGAACACGGAAAGATGACTCGCTTCTCGCCTGTCGGCGTGATGTTGACCATGTAGATATAGCCGTTGAAGTTGCTTTCGTAGCGCACCTGCACTTCCTCGCCGGCCTTGAAGACATCCGCAGGGTCAACCTGACGGCCATCTTTGGTGAACTGCACGCGCATGGCGTCATTGCGCTTTTTGACGAACAACGCGCGGGAGCGCGTCGCCTCATTGTCGTTGGCTTCGGACGGATGGCGCAACTCAATCGTGTCGATCAGTTCTTCGTTGTCCTTGCGATTGGTGTTCTGAATGTAGATGCCATCTTCATCGGTCGTGCGCTTCGATTTGAAGCCGATCTTTTTGACGTGCGCCAGGCTCTGTTTATTGGCGTCTTTTTCTTTATTGAGCGCTTCGAGCGTCTTGGCGGCAACCGCGTCTCTGGCATTGGCGGTGACGTCGGCTTCGCTCAAACTGCTTGGCAGATCGGTAATTTCGTCGCGGCTGTAGATCATCGTGAAGAAGTCGCGCCCGCCGGGCGGCGTGATCTCCCACCAGCAATCCTTGGGGTCGTCGAATTCCGGGCAGAATTTCGGCACGACGTACTGCTCGTCTTTCTTGACTTCGTTTTTGCCGTTGTTGATGCGCGGGCTGGGGAAGATGATGTGCGGCTGATCGACGATGTTGTTGTTGTTGTCAACGCTGTGATGGATGACGTAGAGATAGCCGCGCTGATTCGGCGTCAGGGCCAGGCGGAACTGATCGCCGACGCCAAAGTCGGTCTGCGCGGCATCAACTACCTTGCCATCGCCGCCTGAGACGCGCTGGAGCAGGTTATATTTGAGGGTCAGCAGGGGCGCGAGTTCTTCGCCCTTGCTATCCGCCTTCGCCCGCGCGACGGTGCGCACACGCCCGGCCTTTGGCCTTGAAGGCTGCTTGATCTTCACCGGCTCATCCCAAAACAGACCGCTGCTGTCAAATGCCATCGTCGGCACCGAGAGCAATGCCTGAGATATGGAACTGAATACTAAAAGGATAATGAGTGGAAGAACCCATAGTTTCGTCTTCATAATAATCTCCTGATTATTGTTTGCTACGAGACCGCAGATAGCCTTGGATTTTCGGATCATCAACTGAGATCACACAGCGAATTCCGGTGAGCATACCGAGTCTGGACGCTTCAGGAATTTCAAAAGGAACCGGAGTACGATAGGTGGTGCGCACGGTGTCGAAATCGCGCGTGCCAAACGAGCCGCCTCGCACGACACGCTTTTTCTCTACTTTGGTTGCGTTGCTGCCCGGATAAGGAGCGAAGAGTCCCTCGACCCATTCTTTGACGTTGCCCCCCATGTCAAAAACCCCGTAGAAGCTGACGTCTTTCGGATAAGCTCCGCCGGCGGTGAGCTTGGGGATTTCACTGCGCCCGATGTTGGCATTGCCCTCGTCGGGTTGATCTCCCCAGGGATATGGTCGTTTCGTCTTGGTTGTCGGGTCCCAGGAAGCCGCCTTCTCCCATTCCTCTTCAGTCGGCAAACGTTTGCCTGCCCAGCGAGCATATTCCGCCGCATCTTCATAAGTCGCCGCGAAGACCGGGAGCTTCGGATTGTTCGGCACATAATCATCGCCGAGGGCTGTCTTGATATATTTGCCATTGCGGTCTTCGTCACAGAAGCGTTTGAATAGCTCGTTATTCACTTCGTATTTGTCGATGTAATAGGCCGGAAGGTTGACATTGTGCGCGGGCTTTTCGTCATCCGGGCCTTTATCGTTACCCATCCTAAATTCACCTTCCGGTATCAGCACCATCTTGCCCTTACCGTTGTAATCGATCTCCAGCGGCAGCATCAGTGCTTCGACGGTTTGCTGGTCGCCTTTGTTGCCCGTCACTGATTTTGTGAAATCTAAAAATCCCTCGCGGGACAACTTAATCAGCGTCTGTCCGGGCGTGATGTCGGCGACTTTCAATGTGCCGTCCGCGCCAATCGCCCCGCGACTCGACTCGTTGATGAAGACCTCTGCGCCCGGCGGCGCGTTCTTGAAGGTCAGGGTCAATCCCGAACCACCGCGCGGCAGAAACAGGAAAGCCGCGACGCCTGCGACCAGCACGAGTATGGCGATCACCGCAATCAGCGCAATCGGCTTGCGGCGCGGCACTTCGCCGGTAACCGTGGCCTTGTTTGATTGAGTTGCCGGCGGGTACAAGGGCTCTGTGAGGCCGAGCGGCGGCGGCAAATGTGGCGCGACCGGCAAGGTGGCAGGCGGCGGCGGCAGTTGATCCGCGGTTTGCGGTCGCGTTTGATAATCCGCCGGCGGCTGCGTCATCGCATTGGTGCCCGGCCCGCTCTGCACAGTGGAAAGGGCGTCGAGAATGAGCGTCGCATCGTGACCGGCAGGCAACGCCGTGTCGGCTTCCGTGGTATTGCCGGTCGCCCAGACCATCGTCTTGCCGTCGGTCGCCTGCTCGGAGATCCGGCGCGTCACGCCTTTGCCGAGCATCCCTGTGCCGCCGTGCGTCGCCGCACTGAGCGCTTCGGCAAACGCCTGGGCATCCATCACACGCTCGTCCGGTTCGCGCGCCAGTCCCTGCATCACACAGCGCTCGACGGATTCGCTGACCTGCGGCGCAATCGACCGCAAAGGCACAGGCAGGCCGGTGATGCGCTTCATCATCACCGATTGCTGATTGTCGCCGATAAATGGCAGCTTGCCGCTCAACATTTCATAAACGATGATGGCGAGGCTGTAGATGTCCGAGCGCCCGTCGAGTTTTTCGCCCAGGAGTTGTTCAGGCGACATATAGACGGGCGTGCCGAGCACAAAGCCGGTTTTGGTCAGATTGTCGGCGCTGTCGTCGGCGACCGTCTTGGCGATGCCGAAGTCGAGAACTTTGACGTAATCGTTATCGCCGCCCTTGCGGGTGATCATGACGTTGTCAGGCTTGAGGTCGCGGTGGACGATGCCGAGCGTGTGTGCGGCAGCCAGCGCCTCGGCGATTTGATTGGTAATGTGGACGACACGATCAATCGGCAGCATGCGATGTTCGGCGATGACGCCCGACAGCGGTCGCCCGTCGATGTATTCCATGGCCAGAAAGAGCAGGCCGTTTTCGGCGACGCCGAAATCGTAGATCGTTATGGCGTGCGGATTATCGATGCAACTGGCCATCTTCGCTTCGCGCTTAAAGCGGGCGAGCGCCTCTTCGCGTCCCGTCGTGATGGGCGCGAGCAGCTTGATGGCGCACGTCCGGCCCATCTCTGTATGCACGGCCTGATAGATCGCCCCCATGCCGCCTTCGCCGATCTTTTTCGTCAGACGATAGCGGTGGTCGAGCAGGCGGCCAAGCATCGGGTCGCCCGCATCGGCGACCAATTCCGTGTTGTCCGTCGGGCAGACGGTGTAGCGATCATCAAACGTCTGACTGCATTGCGGGCATTTCTTCATAGCTGAGTGGCAAGCTATACCAGCGCATGGGCTTTGTCAAGATTGCCGCCATCGGGCTGTGGGTAGCGAATGCAATTCAAAATGAATTCATAGAGGGAATGTCCTGTCGCCGCTGTTTTAATCCTCCACAATCGGTAGCAAAGTGTTGACAGGCGGCTCTACTCTCTCAGAGTGTGTTTTGAAATTCCAAGCTGCGTAGGAGCGCAATGTTTATAGATAAAGTGAGTAATTGAGTGCAAGCTGCGTAGGAGCGCAATGTCGACATTGCGCTCCTGCGCAGCTTGATGAAACTATGCGACTGGCCTTCTATAAACATTACGTGCCTACGGCACTCATTTCAAAACCCGCTCTAAGGTATTTTCGGCGCTTCCATCTCGGTCACAGTGGATAGTCCGCTCCTGCTTAAGCTGAACAGTCAGCTACTGCGTGAAACCCATCTGCCGCGCCAGGCCGACGAACTGCGGGTCTGAGCGCAGGCTTTCATAGCGAGGATCAATAATGATTCCCAGAACCATCAGATTGCGTTCCAGCACGGCCCTGGCAAGCCAGGCAGTGGTTTGCTCGCGATCACCCAACCGCAGATACAAGGTCACAAACGCCATTGCCGGAACATACGTGCCGCGCTCCTTCTTTTCGTTCAACCGTTCGAGTCGTTGCAGTGCCAGCGCGCGGACAGCGGCATCGAATCCTGACGCCGCAAAGGTATGTTCCACGAGCGCCGCCAGTTCGCCTTTTCCGCGCAGCACAATGGCTCGGCTCCACGCGGCGATGGCTTCGGCGTGCCGGCCTTGCTGTTCGTAAGCGTCGCCGAGCCATTCGTGAGCCAAAGGGGAATTCCCGTCGAGATCCAGCGTCCGGTAACACTGCTCAATCGCTTCGTCGTAGCGGCCTGACCAGAAAAAGACCCGAGCCAACCAAAGATTCCTGTGGAGTGAGAGCGAGTCGATGTGCAGGGCACGGCGGCTTTCGGTCACGGCTTCTTCCGTTCGCCCGTGAGACGCCAGGCACAGGGCGTAATGATTGTGTACTTCCGCGAAATTGGGATTCAACTCGATGGAGCGTTTGAAGGCTCGTTCGGCAGCTGGCCAGTCACGATAATAAATGAAACTGATCCCGGCCTTACTATTGTAGACTTCGGCAAATGTGTCATCCAGCGCTAGCGCCTTATTCATGGCCGCCTCGCATTTCGGCCAGCCCTCGTCGGGCGGCATTAGACCTTCAGCGGCAGCCATGCCGAAATAATCCGCCAGCCCGCAATAGCCAAGCGCATAGGAGGGGTCCGCATCTATGGACTGCTGAAAATACTCCAGTGCCTTCTTATAGCTCGGCGCGGGAAACTTGTACCAGAAGTAGCGCCCCTTCAGGTAAAGTTGGTACGCCTCGGCGTTGTCGGTGTACCGCTTCACCACCGCCGCCTTCTCCGCGACCATCAGCTTCACCTTGAGCGCATCCACAATCGCCAGCGAGATTTCATCCTGCAGGTCGAAGATGTCTTCCATCTCGCGGTCGTACCGCTCCGACCAGAGATGATAGCCGTCCGCCACGTTGACGAGTTGTGCGGTGATCCGCAGCCGGTTGCCCACCTTGCGCACGCTGCCTTCCAGCACCGCGCCGACGTTCAGCTTCTGCCCGATCTCGCGCACATCCGTGTTTTTGCCTTTGAAGGAGAACGCCGATGTCCGAGCGGCGACGCGCAACGCTTTGATCTTCGCCAGCGCGTTGAGCAGTTCTGCGGCCAGCCCGTCGCAGAAGTATTCGTTTTCGGGATCGGCGCTCATGTTAATGAACGCGAGTACGGCGATGGAAGGCAAAGGCATGGCGGCAGGCTGTGACTGTGAAAGCTGCGCGGCCAGGCTCTTCAGATCGATCAGTAACTCTTTCGCCGATGGATAACGTTGCTCGCGCTGTTTCGCCAGACAGCGACTAACGATGTGATCGAGCGCGGCTGGCAACTCTGCCACGTGGCTCGCTAGTGGCACCGGCGCTTTGTCGAGAATCGCAACCAGCGTATCGGCGATGGTTGCGCCCGCGAATGGGGCGCTGCCGGCAATCATCTCGTACAACACGATGCCCAGGCTGAACAGGTCGCTGCGCACATCTACGGCTTCACCTCGCAACTGTTCGGGCGACATATAGGGCACGGTGCCGACTAACATTCCCGGCCCGGTCACCAGGCTCTCGTTTGCTGATTCGCTTGTTGAAATCTGTCTGTCTCGAATCACTTTAGCCAGCCCAAAATCGAGTACCTTAACTCGCTGTTTTGCGCTTATCATGATGTTTTGTGGCTTAATGTCGCGATGCGTGATCCCTCGTGAATGAGCCTCTGCAAGCGCGTCCGCCACCTGCACCGCGACATCTATCGCTTCTTTCAGATCAAGCGGCTTGTTTTGCATTCGGCTAGCCAGGGTCTCGCCTTCAACGTACTGCATAACGATAAAGCTGTGGCCGTCTTGTTCGCCGACCTCGTGAATCGCACAGATGTTCGCGTGGTCAAGTGCGGCTGCCGCCTTGGCTTCTCTGACGAGGCGTTTCTTCGCTTGCTCATCAGCGGCTGATTCTGGCGGTAAGAGTTTAATAGCGATTTTGCGACCCAGCTTTGTATCTTCTGCGAGATAGACTTTTCCCATGCCGCCAGCGCCCAGGCGCGAGAGGATACGATAGTGGCTGAGCGTGCGTCCAATCATTGATTGCTCTGGCTCCGCAGCCAGGATCGCTGCTGCCACATTAGCAGGAGGCGTCTCGATAAAACTCCGCGCCTGGTCATCGTAAGGCAGCAGCGATTCCACTTCGCGGCGCAGCGCCTCGTCCTCTCCACAGGCTTGCTCAATGAAGGCGGGGCGCTCTTCCGGCTGGCGCTCCAGTGCGGCGTGGAAAAGCTGTTCGATTTGCTGATACCTTTCTGCCTTCATCACACGCTACCTTACACGCTACCTTGTTGCAGTTCGCGCAGCAGCCACGCCTTCGCCATTCGCCAGTCCCGCGTCACCGTCTCAGGCGAAACTTTCAACACTGCCGCCGCCTCCTCTACGCTCATCCCGCCGAAGTAGCGCAACTCGACCACGCGGCTTTGTCTGGGAGCAAGATCAGCCAGCCGATTGAGCGCATCATCGAGCGAGACCATCTCGCTGGCTTGATCCGTTGTCACCAGCGCCGCTTCATCGAGCGAGACCGCCCGGGTTGCACCGCCGCGTTTGGCCGCGTGACGGCTTCGGGCATAGTCGACCAGTATGTGGCGCATGGCCTGCGCGGCCACCCCGAAGAAATGCGCGCGGTTCTGCCAATGTTTGCTTTCCTGACCCACCAACTTCAAGTATGCCTCGTGGATGAGCGCCGTGGTCTGCAACGTGTGCCCTTGCGGCTGGCCTGCCATGTAACGCTTGGCCATCTGGCGCAGTTCGCCATACACCAGTGGCATGAGTTGATCGATTGCCGCTTGATCACCGTTGCTCCAGGCAACGAGCAACTGACTGATTTGCTGTGGCGAGGACGGCATCGGGCTGGTTCCTTCGGTTGCTCAGTTTGATTTCGACGCGGGTGGATTATACCACCTGGCTGAATGCTTTGCTGGTAACTAAACAGACTTTGCAGGCGTGTGACGGTTTTTGGAGACCGCTTCCGTTTCTATAAGTGGAAGCGAAAAAAATCACGTGTGCTGCTGACTTTATGATCGGAACGACTCGTGAATGCTTTAGAGGTCAAGTAAGAAGGAGATTCCATGTCGATAGTCCTGAACATAGTCGTTGGTTTCATCGCGCTATCGCATGTCGGGTTTTTGGTGCTTGAAATGTTCCTTTGGGACAAGCCGGCAGGCCTAAAAATTTTCGATAACGATTCGGAGACAGGAAAAAAGTATGCCGAATCCTCGAAGATTCTGGCGGCAAACCAGGGGCTGTACAACGGCTTTCTGGCGGCGGGCTTGTTTTGGGGCCTCAGCCTTGGTGCCAGTGGAACGAGTGTCAAAGTTTTCTTTCTTTGTTGTGTGTTGATTGCTGGCTTGTATGGTGCCGCCTCCAATCGAAAGCTCACTATCCTCTTGATCCAGGCGATGCCGGCAGCCCTCGGACTCGCGCTCGTGTTCTTATCCTGAGCCGGCATTGAAGCGTTCGTCACCTATGGCGCGAGCGGCGGGTACATTTTCACAGACAACGACGACCAGTAGAGGGATTAACCAAATGATGTGGCCGCTTAATACTGCAACGAGGAGCGACGGCTGTGCATATACTATTAGGTAATCCAGAAGATCCTTTATGTCGGAGCGTATGCGCCGTGCTGGAGGCGCGCAACTACCCGACTCATATCATCGCAAATCCGCTGATGCCTCCGTCGCGCTTTGCCTGGCGGCTGGATAACGAGCAATCCGCCAGCCAATTTGTTTGGGAAGAGGAGCCACCGGTGCCTGACGATCAGATCACTGGCGTATTGGTGCGCAGTACCGGGTGGATTGATCCTGGCGGTTGGCAACCCAATGATCTGACTTATATGCAGGCAGAAACGCGGGCGGCGCTACTGGCCTGGTTATGGAGTTTGGCCTGTCCGGTGGTCAACCGTTATTGCTCGGCAATATGGTATGGCTTTCAGGCTTCGCTCTTGTTCTGGCATCCGATGTTGCGGCGTTGCTGCCTGCCTACTTCGGAGACATTGGTGACTAATATAGGACATGAGGCCCGCGCCTTCGGGCGAAGTCTTACTCTGGCAGGGGTGGCCGGTGCTGTCTACGGGCCGCTCACCAGTGATCTACGCTACCTGCTGACCGGCGAGGAAGATTGGAACGGCTTAACCGCCATGCAGCGCTATATGCCGGTTTGTCTGACCTCTCCCCATAGCGCGGCACAATTCGTCTGTGTGGTGGGTGAACGGGTGATCTGGGAAGGTGAGCCGTCTTCTGAGATGAGTCTGCTTGAGCCGGCACTACGTCGCTTCGCCCTGCTGGCAGGCTTGGCCCTTGTGGAGTTGGCCCTTGCTCCTGCTTCTAATGGCATTAGCGTCATAGCGGTTGAGCCCTATCTTCACTTTGAACGGTTTGGTGATGTAGCCCAGCAGCAGATCGTTGAGGGGATAGTAGAACTCCTCACAGCGGAGGCGGGCGACGGACGCTTTGATGCTGTGCCGACATTACAAAGGAGCCGCTTATGATCCTCGTCTGCGGAGGTCTGGCCGATAGCGTAACCGAATTGGTGTGCGCGCGGTTAGAAGACTGTGGCTATCCTTATCGGCTGCTCGACCTGGGCATTTATCCGGCTGGGTTTGAGATCAAGTGGCACTGGCAAAGCTCCGGCCCCTCTGGCTACATCGCCGGTCCCGACTGGCAACTCGATCTGGACGAGCTTACGGGTGTGTATATCCGTTATCTTGGATTGGAGGGGCGGGTGCCGCCGCCGAATATCGCGCCGGAGTCCGCCCCAGCGATGTATAGCGAGTATGACACCGGCCTTGCGGCCTTGCTGGAAGACTTGGCCTGTCCGGTGGTCAACCGTTTCGGAGGCGGTACGTCCAACAACAGCAAGGCGTATCAGGCGCTGCTGGTGCGCCAGTGTGGTCTACTTACACCGCCTACACTCGTTACCAATAACCCTGAAGCCGCACACCGCTTCTACGAGGAATGTCATGGCGAGGTAATCTACAAATCGCTAAGCGGGGTGCGCTCTGTCGTCCGGCGCATGGAGGCTGAACAACTCGCGCGCCTGTCCTTGCTGCGCCACGGCCCGGCCCAATTCCAGGCTTTCATCCCAGGTGAAAATGTGCGGGTCCACACTGTAGGCGACCAATTGTTCGCTACCCGCGTGTATTCGGAGGCCGTAGACTATCGTTACGCCAGTCGCGAAGGGCATACCGTTGAAATGGAGCCGACAGTGCTGCCCTCGGCGGTCACAACGGCTTGCTTGCGACTCGCGCGCCAACTAGACCTGTTGCTGACGGGCATTGACCTTAAAGAAACCCCGGCTGGTGACTACTACTGCTTCGAAGTCAATCCCTCCCCTGGGTTCTTGTACTACGAACAGGGCAGCGGCCAACCCATTAGCACAGCACTCGCCGACTTGCTCCATCACGGCTTGTCTGCAAACACCCAACAACGAGAGGAGAATGCCCATGGATGAATAAAACAACGATGCTGAAAGCTTGACCCGTTTATTTCCGGTGTCATGAATATGCACCAAACAAATCACCAATAAGATTAAAGAGGACACAACAATGACAGAGTCAAAGGAAAGCGCACAAAGTACCAGTGAAGAGCCCAGGCAACCCTTCGTCCCGCAGGAAGACCGTCCTGAAGTGCGGCTCAATCTCGACACACCGCTGAGCGAACTGCGAATACGTGATCTGAGGATGCTCATTGATCCCTCTCTTCACGTCTCTAAAATTCTCAATTCGGTGGCGGAACGCAACATAGCTCAAATCAAGCTCCTCTTAAAGTGGGAGAAGCTTGAGATATTCGAGCTACCTCCTATAGATAGAGAGTGGCCCCCACGATTCCACCCGGATCCCAGGCTAGATCAGATCATCCAGGCGGTGTCGGGCCTAACTAATCAGGTGAATCAGCTGGGCAATCAGTTGGAGGAGTTACAGAAAAAAACTCGACGCTAAGGCTCAACAGAGATTGGCTTTTCTCCTCACTCGCCGAGTCACGCTCTGCGCTCTCTGGCACGTCCTGCCAGAGAATGAACTCGCCAACTGAGCTTAATGATTCGTAACTAACTTAACCCTGGTCTTGGGTTGAACTCGAAAGTGCAAAATAAGAGACTTACGGGTACTGATTTCAATCTTGAGTTAAGCGTGATGCCGTAGTCCTTTGAAAACGACGAAGCCATTTTTCAACCCAAGACTGGGGTTTACTAAGTGGATCGATGATCTCCTTGCTCAAAAGCTTCAAAGCCCGCTTAGAGTTATTTTAGGAATGCTTCCTCATCGCGCGACGGTGTACGCCCCACGCAGACAAAAAATCGAGGGTGACGATCAATAATCGTTTTATCCATCTGCTCGATTCATGACTACGACTTGACGAAAGCATAACTGGCGGCGTCCATGCTAGAATCTCAGCCAGAGGAATCAGATATGAGCATCACCATCGAAGCTATTTATGAGGCGGGCGTGTTGAAGCCGCTTGCGCCGCTGCCGAACCTGAAGGAGCACGAGCGCGTGCGGATCACCGTCGAGACGCCGAGCGTGGTTGACGAGATGCGAGGCCGCATCAGAAGTGATCCGGCGACCGCCCGCGAGATTATCGACAGCGCCGATTATAGCGTGCTGGAATCTTAAGCCATGCTGCACGATATTCCCGACGGCATACATTGCTTCGTTGACGCCAACATCCCACGATAGCCAAAAGCATGTCGCTTGAAACAGCGGTTCGCCAGATTCACGATTTCAATTCGCTTGTTGAATTGTTCCGCCAGAAACTTGGCTGGAAGATTGACCCAACGCTTGAGAAGGACGATTTAAGTTTCGTATGGCGCGCGGATCATCTCAACCTCATTGAAATATCCACCGAGCGTTTGCCGGACGGCTTCGTTCGCCAGTTGCGATTCAATGAAGCGCCGCCGCCCTGGGGCATCTTCTTCGTTGAGTTCGCCGATACGACGGTCTATCGCACGGCGTTGCGCGATGTGTTGCGCGGTCTGGTGGCGAAAGCGCGCCGCGCTACGCACCTGCCGGCGTGGCGTCACGGGAACCTGCTGTTCATTTGCACCACAGGAGACTACGACCGCTTTACCTTTGCGCATCTTCGCGGACAACAGACCAATCGCGCCGTCATCGCTTCCTTTGGATGGGAGCGCGGCGACACGCATATTCGCACGCTCTGCGAATTCAACCTACCAGCGCTTGGTTATCCCGTTGATCCGGCCAATGCGCAAGGCTGGCTGCAACAGTGGCGCGCGGCGTTTGATATCGAAACCGTCACCGACAGGTTCTTTGCCGAATACCGGCAGGTCTTCGAGACGCTCGAAAAGGAGGCCAAACAAAATATTCCCGATGCGGAAAGCTGCCGCCTCTATACGCAACGCCTGTTCAATCGTTTGATGTTCCTCTACTTCATCCAGAAGAAAGGCTGGCTTTCGTTCGAGGGTAACCAAAACTACCTGCGCGCACTGTTCAACAAGGCGGTCGCTCTGGGCGAAAACTTTCTGCGCGACCGTCTTTACTACGTCTTCTTCTCAGATATGAGCCATGCAATTGGCCGCCGCGAGGCGCACGACATCGACTTGCTGCGCCGGTTGCATGGCGACGTGGTTTACTTGAGCGGCGGCCTGTTCGATAGGCAAGACGAGTTTGATGATCAAGACTACGTCAAGCTGTCGAACGAAGCGTTCGCGCCGGTGTTGAATCTGTTCGAGCGCTATCATTTCACGGTCAACGAATCGACGCCGCTCGACGTGCAGGTGGCGGTTGATCCTGAAATGCTCGGCAAGGTGTTTGAAGAACTGGTCACCGGGCGGCACGAATCGGGCAGCTACTACACGCCACGCCCGATTGTTTCGTTTATGTGCCGCGAAGCGTTGAAGCATTATCTGGCTGGCGTCGACAAGCACGCGCCGGCCATTGCGCGATTCGTAGACGAGGGCGACGCCAGCCAGTTGAAAGATGCCCAATCGGTGCTTGAGGCCCTGAAGCGTGTGCGCGTCTGCGACCCGGCCTGCGGCAGCGGCGCATATCTGCTCGGCATGATGCAGGAGCTATTGCGATTGCGCGGCGCGTTGTTCAAGTCTTCGGGGATCGATGATGAATCAATCTATCGCCGCAAGCGCGAGATCATCGAGAACAATCTCTACGGCGTCGACAAAGATCGCTTCGCCGTGCAGATCGCCTGTCTGCGTTTGTGGTTGAGCCTGGCCATTGAATCCGACAAGCCGCAGGCGCTGCCGAACCTTGATTTCAAGATCGGCTGTGGCGACAGCCTCACCGCGCCCGCGCCTTCGAGCAGCGCAGAGCAATTAGACCTCAATCGCGGCCTGCTGGTGCGTAACTATGAACTGGCCAAGCGCCGCTTTATGACGTGCGAGAACGCGGCGCAGAAAAAGCGGCGGCGCGAAGCGGTCGAGCGACTGCGCAATGAAATCGCTATCGCCTTGAAATGTCAGCCGTCGCGACCGAGCGCCCTAGGTGAAAACGTCAAGGAGGAATCCGAGCCGGGCTTTGATTGGGCCGTCGAGTTTGCCGAAGTCTTCACTGATCAATCAGCGACTGATGCCGGCGGTGGGTTTGACATCGTGCTCGCCAATCCACCGTATGTGCGAATGGAACGGTTCAAAAAATTCAAGCCGATCTTAAAGCGCAACTTTCCTGATGTTCATTCTGACCGGGCTGATCTATACGTTTACTTTTACGACCGCGCCAGGCAATTGCTTAAAGAAAATGGCGTTGGCGCATTCATCTCTCCCAACAAATGGCTGCGGGCGGAGTATGGCGAGAAGCTGCGCCAGCGTCTGCTGGACGAGCAAGCCTTTCATCTGGTTGTCGATTTCGGCGATCTGCCGGTGTTCAAAGCGACTGCCTATCCGGCGATCTTCGTATGGCAAAAACAGGGACGCGGCCAAACCCCTACGCTCTGGACGCCGGTGAGGAATTTACAAGCTTGCTATGAGGAAGGCGTAGGCGAACACATTAGCCGGATGGGCCACCTGATACCTGCATCACAATTTGGCAAAGGCAAAGCGCGTCTTGCCAACGCAAACACCGCCGCGCGCCGCGCCAAAATGGCAGCCGCCGGCCAGTTGCTTGGCGAACTGGTTGAAGGGCGGATTTTCTACGGCATCAAGACAGGTCTGAATGAAGCGTTTGTGATTAACGAAGCGGTTCGCCACCTTCTCATAGAAAAGAATCCGGCTTGTGAAGCGATCATCAAACCTCTGCTGGCAGGTGATGATGTGCGTCGCTATGAACTACATGTTCGCCGCATGTATTTGATTTATGCTTACCACGGCGTTGACATCAGCCGCTACCCGGCTGTTGAAGAACATCTCAAGCCTTTCCGCCAAAAACTCGAAGCGCGAGCCACCCGGCAGAGATGGCATGAACTGCAACAACCGCAATTTGCCTATGCCGAGTCTTTCAGCGGTGCCAAGATTATTTATCCACAGATTATGATTTCGCCGCGTTTTTGCTTCGACGCCGAAGGGCATTTTATCAATCAGAAATGTTTTTCGATTGCCGCTGCGGATTGGTATCTACTTGGGGTGCTGAATTCAGCTTTCGTATGGCAAGCCATAAGGGAAAACAGCCCGCCCTTGCGCGGCGGCTATTCTGAGCCGCGTTATGAATTCATGCTGACGCTATCCATCCCTGACGCCAGAACCACTGAGCGCAACGCCATCGCCAGGCTGGCCGAGCGGACGCAAGGGCTGCACAGGCGAAGGCGTCAGTGCGTCGAGCGATTCCTGCATGAGATCGGCAGGCCGCCTGCCGAATCTTCAAGCCGCAATCCGCTCGAACAGCCGTGGGCCATCAGCGCCGATGAATTCACACGCCGCGCCCGTGGCGCTGCGCTGCCACGCTTCATGGATGCCCGCGACGAAACTGACGCGCTGACTGAACAGATCATTGCCATCGAACGCGAGCTTGACGAGCGCGTCGCCGCGCTTTACGACGTCGCGCTGGTTGAGAGCAAAGATCAGCTTGCGCCTGCGAGATGACTACATCGGCAGCGCCCGGCCTGGATGATGAAATGACCGAAGCGGCGCAGGAACAAGCAGCAAACCCCTGCGCCGCTGCGGTTGAAGGAAGAGAAGAGAAGTGACGATCTACACGGGAAAAGTGGTGTTCAATTTACAGAGCGGCTACCGGGTCGCCGGTCTTTTTCTTGTCGCTGCCCTTGCCGTTGGTCGCGGCATTGGCCTGGCGCTCGATCATGCGATAAAGCGTCTTGCGATCAACGCCCATCACTTGCGCGGCGCGCGATTTATTGCCGCCGACGATGCCCAAAACGCGCAACAGGTAACTGGCTTCCAACTGCTCAAGCGTCGGCAGGTCGCCTTCCGGGATCACTTCATTCATGACCGAAGCGACGCGCGGCGTCGAAACGATCTCGGACGGCAAATCTTCCAGGCGAATAATGCCGCTGCTCAAGGCCGCCAGCCGCTGCATGAGGTGTTTCAATTCGCGTATGTTGCCCGGCCAGTTGTAACGTTCGAGCGCCAGCATCGCATCTTTAGTCACCGACAAACGGCGATTGCCCAGTGTGTAGCGCGATAAAAAGGCCAGCGCCATCGTGCGCACGTCTTCGCGCCGTTCTCTGAGCGGCGGCAGGATGATCGACACGCCTTGTAAACGATATAACAAATCCTGGCGGAACAGGCCCTGCTCGACCAGCGCCTGCGGCTCGCGGTTGGTCGCGGCGGTGACGCGCACGTTGACGCGCTTTTTCGTGTTGGTGCCGAGCGGGCGGAATTCGCCTTCTTGCAGAACGCGCAGCAGCTTGACCTGAAATTGCGGGCTGGTTTCGGTGACTTCATCAAGCAAGAGCGTGCCGCCATCGGCTTCTTCAAACAGGCCGCGACGGGCGCTGTCGGCTCCTGTAAAAGCGCCGCGCGTGTGGCCGAAGAGTTCCGATTCCAATAGAGTATCGGGCAGCGCGCCGCAATTAACGGCGACGAACGGACGGTCGGCGCGCGGGCTCCGGCGATGGATCAGGCGGGCGATCAACTCTTTGCCGACTCCCGATTCGCCGCGAATCATGACCGGCAGATCGGTGACGGCAACGCGCGCGGCGGTCTTGACGACTTCGATCATCGCCGGGCTGCTGCCGAGAATTTCCTGTTGCGGCCCTTTCAGCGGTTCAACATGAATGAGCTTGCTCGGATAGCGGCGCTGTTCGACGGCGGTGGCAATGGCTTGCAGGACGCCGATGGAAAACGGTTTGCAGATGTAATCATTGGCGCCGTGCTGCACGGCCTCGATGGCCGATTCGACCGACGCCTGCCCGGTCATCAGGACGATTTCAGCCTTCGAGTGCAACTCTTCGCGGAATGCCTTCAGGACATCGAAGCCGCTCAATCCGTCCATAACCACATCCGAAAAGATGAGATCGAACTCGTGCTCGCGACCGAGCGCCAGCGCCTCGCGGCCACTTGAGGCAGTGAACACCTCATAGCCCTGTTCGGCCATCGCATCGCACACCAACTCGCGCACCAAATCTTCGTCGTCTACGACTAATACTTTCATGTTACCCTCGCAGCCAAGCTTTTCGGGCAAAACTGAGGGCAAGAGGTGTGCCGCGTCGTCTGTCATAGCAAATCACCTGATAAACGGATGGTTAGCGAAAACGGGGAGACGGTTGCCGTGGACGATTTCCCCATCGAGCGCCGCCGGGCTGTCCCATTTGTCGTCAACGACAGGACGATTGTATGCTCTTTGACCCCTAGCGGCAACTCGGCGTGCTGCGCAGGAGGGCGACGCGGGGACGCGGCGAGGGGCGACGCGGCGAGAGACACTATAGCTAAAATGGTCGCTGTCGCAATGCCTTTTTTCTTCGCCGCGTCCCCGTGTCCCTGCGTCCCCGCGTCGCCCCCGAATAGGTGACAGAACTTTCTATTGAAAAGCCATAGCCGCTGTGTTAATTTGCGAACTGGAATCAAGACTATGATTTGATTCCGGCACGATTCGCTATCATCAGTTCGAAATTGCTCGTCACAGATTTTCAGTAGCAGACAAGCCCTGCTTTGCAGTCCGCAGTCTAAAGCCCCGCATCGCCGGCTCAGGCGCAGGAACGACTGAGCCGCTTCGGTTGCGCATATCTGCGTTGTCTTGAATGTGAAGCAGTAGATGCCGAAAGGTCAGGCCGCTTGACCAGAGAAAAAATAAAGAGAACAGCCTTGCCCAAAGATGAGTCCGCGCCCGACAACGCCCTGGTTGTATGGCTGCGCCTGCAACGTTCGCTGGCCGATAAGAATGGTGTCGCGCTCGTCACCTTGAGCCAGGACGGCGCGGCTATCGGGCGCATCGAAAACGACAACAGCATCTGCAAGGCGATGCGTGTCGCGCCTGACTACGCGCCGCTGTGTCAGGCCGATTGCGGCAGCGCCTACGACCGCGCGCTTGCAGGCGGCGAACGCCTCGAATATACCTGCCACGCCGGACTGCACTGCTTTGCGATGCCGATCTCCATAGGCAAGCGCCAACTGGTCATCCTCGGCGGGCGGGCCTTCGTTTCGACTGCCGAATACATGCGCTTCCTGCGCGACTACAGCGACCTGTCCGCCGTCAGTAGCGGCGAATGCCTGAAGAACATCAAGTTTCTCGACGCCCGCGATCTCAAGCAGGCTGCCGAGATGGTCGAGTCGACGGCTTCGTATCACTTCCACAGCGCCCAGGCCGCCGAGCCGCAGGTCGCCGGCAATCCGCAAACCTCGCCCGAATTGTTGGACGCGCACCTGGAGATCATACGGCTCACAGATCAACTCGAAGTGCGCAAGCGCGCCATCGCGCAGTTCTATGACTTCCTGCGCGGCGTTGCCGCCTCGCTCGATTCCGGCAAGGTCTATCAAACCGTGCTCGCCAAGTTCAGCGAGATGCTCAAAGCAGAGCGCAGTTCGCTGATGATTCTCAACGAAGAATCGAACGAGTTGGCCATGGAAGCGGCTCTCGGAGCCGATCACACGTCGGTGACGCCGATCCGCGTCAAGCTCGGCGCAGGCATTGCCGGCGCGGTGCTGGCCTCTGGACTGCCGCTCGTCGTGCGCGATGTCGAAACCGATGCGCGCGTGCCGCTGGCGCGCGCCGGGCGTTACCGCAGCAAATCGTTCATCAGTTTTCCAATCACCCTGGGGGCGCGCAAGGTTGGTGTAATCAATCTTACTGAACGCCGTGACGGGTTGCCTTACGATAACGAAGACCTGAACATCCTCGAATTGATGTCGCCGCACCTGGCGCTGATCATCGACCGCACCGAGTGGCATCGTAAGGCCGAAAACTATCAACGCATGTCGCTGACCGATCCGCTCACAGGGCTGCCGAACCGCCGCTATCTCAGCGACCGTTTGTTTGAAGAGGTCGAACGTTCAAAGCGTTACGACACGCCGCTGTCGTTTATGATTATCGACGTCGATCACTTCAAATCTTATAACGACATTTACGGCCACACCAACGCCGACATCGTGCTGATCAAGACGGCGCAACTGTTGCGCAACTCGATTCGCGCGATTGATATGTCCGCACGGTTTGCCGGCGATGAATTCTGCATCGTGCTGCCGGAGACCGAACTCGACACGGCCTCGCGCGTCGCCGAACGCTTGCGCCGCGCCGTCAGCGAAACCGAGTTCAACGCCGAGACCGGCGAGCGCATGGGCCGCGTCACCTTGAGCATCGGCGTTTCTTCTTTCAGCCCCACACGACAAAACCCCTTAGCCGTTATCGAAGCCGCCGACCGCGCCCTCTATCAGGCAAAGATGCGCGGGCGCAATTGCGTTGCCGTCTACGACACGGCAGATTGAAGGACAGTCGCAACCGCAGCGGATGAATCAACACGACGCCAAACAGGTCATGAGTCGGCTCGCCGATGACGAATTCTTCGACCGCGAGGCCGAGCTTGAACGTGTGCTGTCGCTGGCTGGCCGGCGGCCCGCTATGCGCGCGCCGAGAATCGAAAACGCCGGCCTCGCGGATGCCGCCGACATGCAAACGGCAACGCCAGACGCCTTGCGCATCAGGCGCGTGGCGAATGCGCTGTTGTTGGGCGCACCGCGCGTCGGCAAGAGCGAACTGTTGCGCAAAGCCTTTGATCGCCTGTTCAGCGATGGCATAGAGGCCGTGCCGATCTACTATTCGCTGAAGTCTTATTGTTTGGACGGTGCGCCGCTGGCGCGTGATTTCTTCGCCCAGTTCATCGCCCAGTTCATCGCTTTTCGTCGTCACGACGCGCGCTTGATCGAGTCGGCGGATGAGCCGCTGGCCGCCATCACGCGCGCCGCGCCGCCCGACGATTACATCTGGATGCGCGCTCTGGTCGACGCCTTCAACCGCGCGGCGGCGACCGGCGATGCCTCTCTGATGCTGCGTTCGGCATGGCAAGCGCCGGCGATAGCCGCCGCTCGTTCGCAGCTTTCGCCTTTCGTGATGCTGGACAATTTCCATCTGCTTGCCGCGTCGCCGATGATTCGCGCCGAACTGGTGCGCGCCTTGACGACAGAGCATAGCGGCACGGCAGCGCCGGCTTATCTGCTATGCGGCCTGCGGCGCGTGATGACCGGTTTGATGCCGCCCGACGAAGAGCTTTATCGTCGCCTTGAACTGATCGCCATCGACACGATGGCCGACGAGCCTGTCGAAAAGATGATTCGCGCCATGGCCGCGGCGGTCGATGTGGGGATCAGCGATTCGACCGTCGAGTTGATGATTCAACAACTCAACCGTGATCTGTTTTACATTCGCGCCGTGCTCGATGCAGCGGCGGCGCGCGGCGCCAGTCTCAAGACCTTCATGGAGTTTGAGCGCGTCTACACGGACGAAGTGTTGAGCGGGCGCATCAATCATTATCTGTGCGCCCTGCTGCGCGACATTGCGCCGAACTCGCGCCAGCAACGCGCCGCCCTCGAAGCTCTCAACCTGACGCTTGAAAGCAGCGAAGCCGTGCCCATTGATGCGGTCATCGAGCGCATGGGCGAAGACGCCGCTGAGGCCGAATCATTGTTAGCTCAATTACACACGCGCGAGTTTCTGGAGATCAGCTACGGGTTCTTGCGCGCCTCAAGCGACACGGTGCTGGCAGATTTCGTGCGCTCGAAGTACCGCAATGAAATTGCCGGCGCGCGCCGCCCCGTCGCCGGCGAAGAGTTGTTGGGCGAAAAGCTCAAGCATTCCTACCGCCTGATGATGTCGCGTTACAATCGCGCCGTCGAAGCGCAATTGATCGAGTTGCTGTCGCGCTTCGACTTTCAGAGCGTGCCCGCCAGTCTGTTTGATTTACACCAATTCGACAAGCGTTATCGCGGCATGAGCCGCGTGCAAGTGCGCCGCGCGCTCGACGACGAACAGGAGCGTATACGCCTGCCGCAGATGGTTCTGGTCAACGATGCCGGCACAGGCGAACAGCCCGGCGTCAACTGGCGGCTGTTTGCTGCGAGCGGTTTTGAAGGCGGCATCTACAGCGAGGCCAATGAAGTCGTCTGGCTCATCGCCCTGATCAACTCGAAAGAGCCGCTCGACGTTGAAACCCTGAACCGCATAGACCAGCGCCTCGAAGCCGCTGTGCGCCTGACGCGCGACCGTGCGGTTGCGCCGCGCCTGGTGCGCTGGTACATCAGCAAAGAAGCCTTCTCCGCCGTCGCCTCTGAACGCTTGACGGCCTTGCACGCGCACCGCTCGACGTTCGCGCAGCTTGATTTGATCGAAGACTTTCTCGTCAAACTCGCCACCGGCCTGCACGCGCGGCCTGCCAGCGAGTTTGAACTGGTCATCCCCATCGAAGATGAAGCCGAGTTGATCGCGGCACGCACGGTCGAGCAGATTGCCCGCGCCGCCGAGTTCGACCAGGAAGCCATCAATCAGATCAAGACGGCGCTGATCGAAGCGTGCATCAACGCCGCCGAGCACAGCGACTCGCCTGACCGCCGAATCTATCAGCGATTTGCAATTGACGGTGATCGGCTTATAATCACCGTGTCGAACAAAGGCAAGACCTTCGACGCAAGCGCCGCATCAACCCCCGCGATGCCGTTTGCGTCAACCGCAACAAAACGCGGTCGCGGCTTGCAGATCATTCGCGCCTTGATGGATGAAGTCCGATTCGAGCGCGCTGATGATGGCGCAAGCCTGGTGATGATCAAATACCTTAAACGCCCCGAAGAATAAGCAGGCAGTTTAGATAGACACGACGCGGCGACGCGCGGACACGGCGACGCGGCAACGGAGAGAAGCAAGGATAGGCATTCCGCTTGATTCACTCGCCGCGTCGCCGCGTCGCCGTGTCCGCGCGTCCGGTTTTACCTGGGGAAAACTCTATGACACCTGTGGACATTTGTATGCGGCTCGTCGAGGGCGCTGCGGTTCTCTATCCCGGCCCGTATCTCAACCAGCTTCGCGGTGAAAGCATCGAGCGGCGCTGCCAGGAACTGTTGGCCGGCGGCGTTCGCCATATTGTAATTAACTTCGCTGAAACCGAATTGATCAACAGCATAGGTATTTCCATCCTGCTCGGCGTCATTGAAGCGGTGAACGAAGCGCGCGGCACGCTGGTGCTATCGAACCTCGCGCCGTCGAACCGCGAGTTATTCGAGATGCTCGGCCTGTTGTCGCACGTTCGCATCGAGAGCACCGAAGAGACAGCATTAGCGAAACTCTGTGGCGAACGACAACACGCAACGATTTAAGATGACTAGACTGAAAAAAATCATGTAG
>JBBWZK010000284.1:0-4586 GCA_039648975.1 Blastocatellia bacterium | reverse complement strand
GTCGCTATAGCGAAGCGTGGAGCGTGGCGGCGATGCCGTTGGGGAGCGTGCTGTTTGAAGTGAAGGGAGGGACGTGGCAGGCGGAAGCGGGAGTGCCGGGCAAGGTCATCTTTGATGACTTCAAAGCTGCCAAGCCATAACGTCGCTGGGAACTAATAGTGGCAGAAGCTCGACCGTGAGAGAAGGCGGATCAGATGGACAGGGAGCGGCGATAGTCCTCACTGTGCCTCCTCACGGTCGGACTTCTGCTCTGCTGTTCTACATCCTGCCGGATGGCTCTGCCACCTCCACATCTTAGCGTGTCGTTCAGGTAGAACCATTCGGGAACAATAAGGAATGTCCTTGAGATTATCTTGGCCGAAAAAAAACTTCTCCGGGCAGCGCCTTGCCATGCTCATGGCGCTGTTGAGTGTTCTGACTTCATCTTTATGGTCGCACCGCATCAGCAGCGTTGCTGCGTCGCAAGAGGTTAAGCCATCAGCGCCGAGCGGGACACCGATGACTGGCACGCGCGGCAGCGCCTCGCGCGCAGCGGTCGTCAACCTCGCGCAACTGGCAAGCCAAGAGCGACTCGCGCCACCATACAAACAACCGCTCGCTGTCGAGAACGAGTTCGACGAACTGGAAGCCGCGCCGCGCAACAAGCCTGTGCCTGCGGGCGCTTATGCGCCGAGTGACCGTGCGCTCCTTCCTGAAGCGATGACTCCAGCGTTTGCGCCATCGCCTGCGCCTGCCGCCAGCTTTCGTGCGCTCGACGATGACAATTCTCGCATCCCGCCTGATACACATGGAACGGTCGGCCCGAATCATTTGATGGTGACGCTTAACAGCCAGGTGCGCATTCAGACGAAGGCCGGCGCGACCATCAGCACCGTTTCGCTCAACGGCTTCTGGGGAATCTTCGGCCACACGAACGTCTTCGACCCGCGCGCCCTTTATGATCCGTTCGCTGGCCGCTGGCTATTCATTGCGCTGGCCGACTATCGCACGCCGACCTCTTCGCTGCTGGTCGGCGTGTCGCAGACCGGCGACCCGACGGGCAATTGGAATCTCTACGATACCGACATCGATTCGGCGAATGTCATCTTTGCCGACTATCCCAACGTTGGCTTTAACAAAGACTGGCTTGTGATCACCACAGACACTTTCCGCATCAGCGATAGCGGCTTCGTCGCAGCGCGCATCTACACATTCGGCAAAGCGAATCTGTATGCCGGCGGTGCGAGCGCCTTCACGCTCTTTCAAGACCCCACAGGCAGTTCGCAGGTGCCGGCGGTGATGTCTGACAACACCGTCGCGACGATGTATATCGCCGAGAACTGGAACGGCAACCAGGGCGGCAGCGGCTATCTGCGTTTGAGCACGATCAGCGGCGCGGTTGGGGCCGAATCTTACACGCCGGGAATCGCTTTCCCTTCGACGCCGAACCCCTGGGACTCCTTGCCTCCGCGCCTCAACTGGGCGCCGCAACTCGGCTCGGCGCAAGGCATACAGAGTGGCGATGCGGTCGTGCAGAACTTGGCTTATCGCAACGGCTCGCTCTGGTGCGTGCAGACGATCTTTCTGCCGACCGGCGGCTCGCCGACGCGCAGCGCCATACAGTGGTGGCAACTGAGCCCTTCAGGCGTCATTCAACAGCGCGGGCGCATCGATGACCCGTCGGGCAATATTTATTACAGCCATCCAAGCATTGCCGTAAACAGCCGCAGTGATGCGGTCATCGGCTACACGCGGTTTTCGCCCTCATTCTATGCCGGCTCAGGTTATTCGGTGCGTGCTGCCGGCGATCCCTTGAACACGTTGCGCGATGTGACGGTGCTGAAGAACGGCGAAGCGCCTTACTACAAGACGAACGGCAACTCGAAGAACAAGTGGGGCGATTTCAGCGCCACCATAGTTGATCCGGCCAACGACGTAGACATCTGGACAATTCAGGAATACGCGGCGACGCCTACAGGGGGCGTAGATCGTTGGGGAACCTGGTGGGGACGATTCGACCTGTCAACCATACCGCCGCTGCCGCCGCCTGCGACTGAGGTGGTGCTCTACGCTGCGGAAGCGTCGGTGCGGGTCGGCAACTGGCAAGTCGTACAGGATGCCACAGCCGCCGGCGGCGCGCGCATCTGGAACCCGGACGCCGGCGCAGCCAAGGTCGTCACGCCGCTGGCCAACCCGTCAGGCTATTTCGAGATCACCTTCAACGCACAGGCGAACACGGCTTATCATCTGTGGATGCGCGGCAAGGCGCAAAACGATTCGCCCTACAACGATTCAGTCCACGTGCAGTTTTCCGACAGTGTTGATGCCAATGGCACAGCCGTCTTTCGCATCAATACGACCACGAGCACTGAGTATAACCTTGAAGACTGTTCGGGCTGCGGCTTGAGCGGCTGGGGCTGGCAGGACAACGGCTGGGGCGTCGGCGTGATGGGGCCGAACCTCTACTTTGCGACGACCGGCACGCATACCTTGCGCGTGCAGGTGCGCGAAGACGGCCTGTCAATCGATCAGATCGTGCTATCGCCGGTGACCTACCTGAACAGCGCGCCGGGCGGCTTAAAGAACGACACAACGATACTGCCGAAGAGCGGCGGCGGCGGCAGTCCCGCGCCAACCATAAGCAACATCACACCGAATGCAGGGCCGACCAGCGGCGGCACGGCGGTGACGATCAGCGGGGCAAATTTCGTGAGCGGCGCAAGCCTGCGAATCGGTGGAGTGGCGGCGACGAATGTCGTGATCAGCAACAGCACGACGATTACGGCAACGACGCCGGCGCACGCGGCAGGCGCGGTTGATGTCGTCATCACCAATACGGATAACCAGAGCGGCACGCTTGTGGGTGGCTTCACTTACACGTCGCCGGCAGCACAAACGCCGCGTTTCGGCCACGTCTTTGTCGTCGTCGAAGAGAATCACAGCTATGCCAACATCATTGGCAGTGCGGCGATGCCCTATCTGAACAGCCTCGCCTCGCGCTATGGATTAGCGACGAATTACTATGCCAACACGCATCCTTCGATTGGCAATTACTTTATGCTGACGACAGGGCAGATCGTCACTAACGATTCCAACTTCACCGGCACGGTGGCGGCGGATAACCTTGTGCGGCAGATGGTCGCCGGGGGGAAGACGTGGAAGGCTTATGCCGAAAGCCTGCCCTCGGTCGGATGGACAGGCGGCGACCAGTATCCTTATGTCAAGCGCCATAATCCGTTCGCCTATCTTACGGATGTCGTCAACAGTCCGGCGCAGGCGAATAATCTTGTGCCGTTTTCGCAATTCGCCGGCGACCTGGCGAACAACCAACTACCCAACTTTTCATACATCCTTCCAAACCAGTTGAATAACGGCCACGATTGCCCGAACGGCTCAAGCTGCACGGACGCTGACAAGCTGACGGCAACCGACAACTGGCTCAACACGAACATCGCGCCGCTGCTGGCGAGCGCCACGTTTCAACAAGACGGCTTGCTGGTGCTCCTCTGGGACGAATCGCTGGACACAGACACAGCAAACGGCGGTGGTCAGATTGCCGCGCTGATCGTAAGTCCGCGCGCCAAACCGGGCTATCAATCAACGACCTTCTATCAACATCAAAGCGCGCTGCGAACCATCGCCGAAGCGATGGGGCTGACCACTTTCCCCGGCGCATCGGCGACGGCTCAGAGCATGGCCGAGTTCTTCGACACCTCAACCTCGCCAATCCCGAATGTAAGCAGCATCACACCCGGTTCAGGGCCGACGGCAGGCGGCACGTCGGTGACGATCAGCGGCAGCGGCTTTGCAAACGGCGCAACCGTGCTGATCGGCGGCGTACCGGCGACCAGTGTCCACGTGACCAGTAGCGCGACGCTGACGGCGACGACGCCAGCGCATGCGGCGGGCGCGGTCAGCGTTACTATAACCAATACGAATGGCCAGAGCGGCACGCTGGCAAACGGCTTCACTTATACAGCGCCTACGGGAGAGACCGTGTTGCTGGTGGATGACTTCAACGACAATACGCTGGATCAGACGAAGTGGCAGGCAGGCAACCTGTTCAGCGGCTTCACCGATGCCAGCTTGCCGGTGCTGGAAACCAACCAGCGCCTGGAGATCGGCGCGCTGCTCAGGCAAACCGGCTCGTCGCACTACAACGGCCTGATATCGCGCCAACGCTACAACTTCACCAACGCCTATGTCTATGTGGCGCTGCTGCAAGCGCCGGCGGTCAACACGACCGGCGATGCGATGTTGACGATTGGCCAGGATGCCAACAACTACTATCGCATCTATGAGGAAGCTGGCGTGTTGTATGTGCAGAAGCGGCTGTTTGGCGGGGCGAAAGTGACGATGTGGAGCGCGGCGTATGACGGAGTGGCGCAGCGCTACTGGCGCATCAGACATGACGGAGGGACGGGGAATGTGGTGTTCGAGACAGCGCCAGACAACAGTGGCACGCCCGGGGCGTGGGTGAGTCGCTATAGCGAAGCGTGGAGCGTGGCGGCGATGCCGTTGGGGAGCGTGCTGTTTGAAGTGAAGGGAGGGACGTGGCAGGCGGAAGCGGGAGTGCCGGGCAAGGTCATCTTTGATGACTTCAAAGC
>JBBWZK010000262.1:0-17562 GCA_039648975.1 Blastocatellia bacterium | reverse complement strand
CAATACAAGCGTGATCATTGCTGCGATACTGAAGACTCTGCTTTTCATAATAACCCCCTGGTGATTTTTTCTATGTCTTACATTCAAGGAGAGCCGCCGGCAGCCGGAAAAATACACGCGAAGGCAGGAAAAAATGATTACTGGCGCACACCTGTCAGCGAGGCGGCGAGCGGCTGGCGAGCCTGCCGCTGTTGTTGAGACATTCATTACCCGTAGGCAACCTTGACAAAAATGTCCGCGCCGACCAAGAATCGCCGCAGCCGAATTCATAATGCGTGAAGCGTGATGCGCAACAGAATAAGGTGAAAAGGATTTCAGTAATGACTTGTCATTCGTAAGCTGTCCGGTCACGCATCACGTACCACGCTTCACGCAAGAGGAGATTGAATTCATGAACTGTCCACAGTGTGGAACAGAGAATCGCGGCGAGTCGAACTTCTGCCGGTTTTGTGGATACAACCTGGGGGCGAGCGAAGCCAGTTCGGATTCCGGCTACATACCTTCGGTGCCGCCGCCTGAAGCGACCGGCTTCAAAGAACAGTATCCGCCGGAAAATTATCAAATGCCGCCCGCACCGCCGGTCTATAACCCGCAGCCGCAGCCGGCGCACGGACAACGCGTTTGTCCGCGTTGCGGCAGCACCAATGTCAGCAAAGGCGGCACGCCGGTGTGGGCCATCATCGTCGCTGTCGTACTGGCGACCTTTACCTGCTTTCTATCGCTCTTTCTGCTGCTCGTCAAAGAACCGCATCGCTGTTTGAATTGCGGCAATGCCTTCAAATAGTCGCGCAGGCTGGTGAGGTCAGGCAGGCGATCAGCTTGCATCAATGTGGCGGGAATCACTTTGAGGGTTTGACGGAAGGTTGCTGCTTGCACTTCGCCTCGTAAGCCTGTGGCGGCGTCAACTCGTCCGACACGTTATAGTGAAAGACATCGCCGTCGAGTCGCAGGAAGAGGAAGATCACGTCCTGCGCCGGGTCATAATCGCGAATGACTTCGGCCACTTCTTCGCCAGGCCAGCCGCCGCGCCGCGCGAGCTTATCGCTGCCTTCGGCAACGTACACCGTCGGCACGTTGATGGCCGATCCTTCTATGGTGGCGTGACGCAAATCGATGACAATCGCGCCGCGCCCTTCGCTGCCGTATTTCTCCCAGGCGAATGCGGCAAGCGACGGCCACTGCATTCTGATAAATGTGCCGTGCTGATCAGGCGTATCAAGCTCCAGGATTTGCTGCGATGGTGAAAGGTATGACATGGGGATTAGATCAGATGGCAATAGCATGTAGGGGCGACCCTGCGGTGGTCGCCCCAGACTGCAAGGCAGGCGTTACTTTAAAATAGCCACATCCCACACAGGGGAGGCCACAGAGGGCCTCCCCTACATGCGGGCCGGAAGCCAGCGCGCACGGCCTCACGCCGCGCCGTACTTCTTGAACCACTCCTGCAAGCGCCGCCAGCCGTCCTGCGCTGCTGCTTTATCATAGCCGGGCCGGTAGTCGGCGTTGAAGCCATGCCCCGCCTCCGGGTAGACGATGATCTCCGATTTGCCGTTGGCCGCTTTAATCGCCGCGCGCATCTTCTCTATGGTATCGAGCGGGATGCCCTGATCCTTGCCGCCATAAAGTCCGAGCACCGGCGCTTTCAATTGCGCCGCCAGGTCAACCGGGTGCTTCGGCTGAAGCTCTGTAGCATTGCCTACTAAGCGCCCGTACCAGGCGACGCCGGCTTTCAGTTGCGGATTGTGCGCTGCGTAAAGCCAGACGATGCGCCCGCCCCAGCAAAAGCCCGTGATGCCGAGCTTGCCTGTATCGCCTTTGCCGGTCTTCTTCGCATAGGCGACCGTGGCGTCAAGATCGCTCATCACCTGAGCATCGGGAACCTTCGAGACAATCGGACGGATCTCTTCTATGGTTGACAGCTTCGACGTGTCGCCCTGTCTCGCATAGAGAGCCGGTGCGATGGCCAGATGGCCGAGTTTGGCAAAGCGGCGGCAGACGTCCTTGATGTGTTCGTGAACGCCGAAGATTTCCTGCACGACGAGCACGACGGGAAATGACTTGCCTTTCGCCGGCATCGCCCGGTAAGCCGGAATCTCGCCATCGGCTACAGGGATTTTCACTTCGCCGGCTTCCAGGCCGTTGGCGTCTGTGGTGATCGTCTGCGCTGAGACAGGCTGCGTTGCCAGAGCGAACCCGGCAGTCAGTGACGTGATGACAAAACTTCGGCGCGTCAGATCAGTCTTGGTTGCGCTGTCGTTCAATGATTCTCTCCTTACTCTGTGTGGCGTGATGCCTGCTATGGCAAGGCTAGCAAAAGCGTCTGCGCTTGCCAACGCGCACGCGTGCGCCCTTTCTGCGAAGCGCGGCGGCGTCCTGTTTATCGCGGCAAAGGTTCGGGCAGATTGGCAATCGTGTAAGCGAGCGCCGCAATCAGCGCGGCATTTTCGGCCAACTCACGCGGATTGACCTTGTCGAGCGTGTCGGCAGCCGTGTGATGATAATCGAAGTATTGACGCACGTCTTGAAGCGGCGCAAAAGTCGGAACGCCCGCCGCGTCGAGCGGCGAAACGTCTGCGCCCTCCGCCGTTTGCGTCTGACGCAGAATGCCCGCGCCCTGACTGAGCAAAACCTGTGTGAGCGGACGCAGCATCTCGATGGCGCTGGCGCTGGCGTGGCCCGATATGCCTGTTGGATGGCCAGGCCCCGAGTCGCTCTCAATAGCGGCAAGGTGATTGGTAATCTGCGCCGCAAAATCTTTCGCATAGGCGCGCCCGCCTGCCAGTCCATTCTCTTCGTTCATCCAGGCAATGATGCGAATCGTGCGCTTCGGCTTAAGCTTGAGTTGCTTGATCAGATTGGCCGTCTGCATGGCAACGGCGACGCCCGTCGCGTCGTCAATCGCGCCGGTGCCCAGATCCCATGAATCGAGGTGGCCGGAAACGATCACCACCTGTTCGGGATGCTCGCTGCCCTTGATGTCGGCGATGACGTTATAGCTTTCCACGTCCGGCAAGGTCTGCGGCGTCAGCGTCAAATGCATGCGCAGCCTGCCTTGCCCGGCCAGGTAAGCCATCAAGTCGGCGTCTTCTGCGGTCACCGCGCCGCCAGGGATGCGCGGCGCATCGTCCAGATAACGCAACGCCCCTGTGTGGGGCAATCGGTAATCTGCGCTACCAACCGAGCGAACCAGCGAAGCGACTGCGCCGAGCTTTGCCGCTTCGCTCGCGCCGCTGCCGCGATAGGCGACTGCCTGGACGTAGGCGTCAAAGGCAAATCCTTGCGCGGCCATTTGTTTATCGAAGCGCGCATTGTAGAGCACAATCTTGCCGGCGACGCCCGCCCGTCCGAGCGTCCGCAGTTCATCGAAATTGTTGACGACGACGACTTCAGCCGTGACGCCTTCGGCGGGCGTAGCGGTGCTGCCGCCGAGCGCCGTGAGAAGGATCTTTTGTGTGGTCTTTGGCGCCTGGCCTGTGAATTCGATTAGCTCGCCGGTTTCAACGCCGCGCACCCAGTGCGGCACCATCACGCGCTCAAGTTGCACCTCAAGGCCAAGCCGGCGCAGTTCGCCGGCGACATGCTCGACGGCCTGCGCCGCCTGCGGCGAGCCGCTCAGTCGCGGGCCGATGTTGTTGCACAGGTGCGTGACTTGAGTGTAGGCGTAATCGCTCGCCATCGCCGCCTGCTGCACTTGTCGGAGTTCGGCAACGAGTTGCGGCGAATAGGTCTGCGCCGCGCCATTCGCGGGACGTTGCGCGACGGCGGCCAGGCTCAGAATGAATGAGAGACTGCTTGCGGCTATCAAGCGTGCAGAAGCGTGGGTTATTTTCATGCCGTTTGATTATACGTGACGCTTGGCGCTTCCGATAGGCAGACAAAAAAATGAGCGGCTCGCGGTGAGCCGCCCTTCCGCAATCTATCGAGTTGTAATCCATCTCTCATTCATCGAATGAGGCGGATCGTTGAAGGCTTACTCCAGGGTCAAGGTCAGGAAGACCAGGCCCGATCCGGCACGCTCAACTTGCAGCACAACTTCTTTATTGCCGCCGAGTGCCGCAATGGCGCTCAGAAATTCCTGACGATTCGTCACCGCCGTCTGATTGATGCGATGAATGACATCGCCACGCTGCAAGCCTGCATCATCCGCAGAGCTGTCGGGCTGCACGTTGCCGACCACAACGCCCGTAGCGATGCGCAGTTTCAACTGGCGAGCCAGATTGGGCGTGACGTTGGCAATCGACACGCCGAGCTTGCCGGGATTCTCTTCCTCGTCGTCCTTGTTAACCGGTTGCGCTTCATCATCCGACGTGGGACGTTCGCCGAGCGTCACCCGCGCTGTCTCAGGACGACCGTCGCGGATGTACTTCACAACAACCGTCTTGCCGACAGGCAGGTCGGCGACCGTTTCGACCAACTGCTTCGGCGAGATGATTTTCTTGCCGTCGACTTCGACGATGATGTCGCCGCTGCGCAATCCGGCGCGCGCCGCCGGGCTGTCGTCCTTAGACACGTCGCGCACCAGCGCGCCGCCTTCGCCATTATAACGAGCATTACGCGCGATGCTCGGCGTCACTTCCTGGGGACTGATACCCAGAAAAGCGCGCGTCACCTTGCCGCTCTTGAGCAGATGCGCGTAAACCTTGTTGACGAGATTGGCCGGAATGGCAAAGCCGATCCCTTCGCTGGCACCCGAACGCGAAAAGATCAGCGCGTTGATGCCGATGACCTCGCCCTGCATATTGACGAGCGGCCCGCCCGAATTGCCCGGATTGATCGACGCATCGGTCTGAATGAAGCTCGTGAACGTTCCCCCCTGCGCGCCCAGATCGCGGCCCGTCGCCGACACGATGCCGGCGGTCATGGTCTGCTGCAACCCGAAGGGACTACCGAGCGCCAGCACCCACTCGCCCTGCTCCAGCTTGTCGGAATCGCCAAGCTTGACATAGGGCAGATTGGCCGCGTCAATCTTGATCAGTGCGATGTCTGTCTCTTTGTCCGTGCCAATCCGCCTGGCTTTGAACTCACGCCCGTCGGCCAGTTTTACCTTGATCTGCTCGGCATCGCCGGCGACGTGATTGTTCGTCAAAATGTAACCATCGGCGCTGATGATCACGCCCGAACCTGTACCGCGCTGGCGGCGCGATTGGCCATCGCCCAGGCCGGGAATCTGCGGGAAGCCTTCCGGCAACTGCATGCTCTCGCGCTTGGTTTTTTCAACCACATCAATGTTGACCACCGCAGGCTTGACCTGCTTGGCGACACCGACGAAGGTGCGCGACAACTCAACCGGCGACGGCAACGTCTGCTGCTGCGCCGAAACTACTTTGGCCATATCAAGCCCTAGCACCGACGCGATGGCGAGCGCCATGGCCAAAACCAATGCCGCCACGCCGCGTCGAGCCGGCTCGATCTTACTTAGATTCACACCCATTTGATCAACCTCCAAAAAACCATTCTCAAACTTGGATCGAATAAGCCAAAGACAAAATGACAAGCCGTGAGCCGCCTGGCTGCCTACCCAACGCTTGTCAATAGACACTGTCAAAATGGCTTGCGATGATTCAACGCCGGTGCCGCCGGGCGAGTTCCTTTATCTCGCCCGGCGAGAAGCGGCTTAGCGGTCGTTTTCGACGCGCAGATTGTTGGTGACTTCAAAGACGCCCGGCACCTGTCTGGCTGCCATATAGGCGAGCTGGCTGTCCATGCGATTCGCGACGACGCCTTCGAGCGCCACGCGGCCACGGCTGACGATAATGTGAATCGAAGGATTCGTGCCCATGAAGTAGCGGTAGAGGCTACCCGTGCGCGCTATCGTCCGATAGGTGCGGACGCGAATCGAATTGTCCATCCCCGACAGCGGCAACACCTGAATGTTGTTGACCACGCGGTCGACGCCTTCGATCTTTTGCACGCGCTTTTCCGCATCCTTACGGGTTGCTGCATCAACCACCTGCCCATAAAGCGTCACCGTGCCGCCGTCGATCTTGTATGCAAGGTTATCGAACACGCCGTAGTACGGCAATGTGACAAGCTCCTTGCGCACTTTGTTGGCCGTGCGCGCATCGCCTTGCGGCGAACTGGCCGGCGCGGCGAGGACGGCTGAGGCGCTGATAGCGAGGGCCGCTACAAGCGCAAGCAATTTACCTTTAATCGTACTCATCTTTCTTACCTCCTGAAATCTCTAGCTGTATTTTTTGTTAGTCCCACTCTATTCTGACTTTGCGACTGGCGTTCCCAGCCTTCCACTGGTTTGATTTCTTGGATGCCGCTACGACGGATGGCGCTGTCTGCGCCTCGCCGCCGTTGATTTCTGCTTCATTCTCACGCTTGGCAACTACGGCCAGCCGGCGCGTCTCGGATGTCTGCGGATGGATTGCGGCTTCGAACTGTTCAAGCGCGCCGACCATTTTCGACAAGGCGAGAATGATCTGCGCGCGCTCCAGGTCGTCGAGAAAGGCGAGCGCGCCGCTAATCACCGTGTGGCGACGTTCGCGGAAGCTCTCGACCGCCTGTCTGCCGCGCTCTGTAAGCGCGATCATCACCGAACGCCTGTCGCCGTCCGCCGCCTGCCGTTCAATCAACTGCTTGCGCGTCAACCGGTCGGTCAACTGCGTGACTGCCGGCGCAGAGATGCGCAAGGTGGCGGCCAGGTCGCCTGTCGCACGCGGCCCACCCAGCAGCAGCCTTAACGTCTGCAACTGCGGCAGCGTCATCGCCATCTCAACCGCCTGTCGCTGATGATGCTCCAGCATCAAACGAAACATCGTCTCGGCAAAGCGATCCAGCATCGCTTCAACTTCCGGTTCGTTTTTCAGTCTCACATCATTCATTGATCTTAATATTTAATTTACCTTAACTATTTTAGACAGTCTCAGCGGCGCTGTCAAGGAGGATGAATTGCGCTGAAAGCCAGGAGATCAGCAATTATTTCTATAAATAGAAGGGTTAGCATTTCGGCAAGGTTGGGACGCCGGCAAGCCGCTCTGGCCTGGGGAAGGCGCCATTGAGGGGCGCGTTTTTGTGCGGCAGTCGTTTGTGGTGCGCCTGGTTGACAGTCGCGCCGCCGAGCGTTTAAGCTCACCGCAGTAGAAAGATTTTCCACCGGGTTGGCTCTGATCATCGAAAGGGCAGCAGATGGATCACCTCCATTTCTCAGGATTTTCGGCGCGGCTGTTTCAGTTCCTCTCTGCGCTTGCCGAAAACAACACACGGGAATGGTTCGACGAGCAGCGCCGCCACTATCAAAGCGAAGTCCTCGCGCCCATCAAATCGTTTGTTGCCGATCTTGGCCCGATCATTCATATGCTCAATGAAGTGTTTGACACCGAGCCGCGCGTCGGGCGGACGATCAGCCGCATCAACAACGACCTACGCTTTCATCGCAACCGCCCGCCTTATCGCCCCTGGATTTACGTCGGCTTCGCGCGGCGCGGCGAGAACTGGACAAACGGCTCATTGCTATTCGTCGGCCTTGAGCCGCACGGCGTTTCGGTCGGCTTTTACCCGGGCGGCAAACAGCAGCGCGCCGGCGCGGTGCAGGAAGGGATTCGCAAAAACCTGCGCTTGTTTCAGCGTTATCTCGATGAGCGGCAGATCGCCGAAACCTATTGGGAGCTTGCCGACGCTGAACCGGGCAGGGTGCAGAAGTGGCCGCTGCCTCAGTCGGCGCGGCGCTGGGTGAAGCTCGACAGCTTCATCGTCGGCGAGCACTTCACCGCCAACGATCCCATCCTTTCGCGCCGCCGCTTTTTAGACCGCGCGCAAAAGATACTGCTCGACCTCTATCCACTGTGGCTGTTTGCGACGAGCGACAACGTCAAAGACGAATATGAGTTGTACAACGAAAACATCCACTCGCTGGCACGCCCGCTGACCCGTGCGGCTGGGTAAATGATGAATCCCGTCAACACACAAAACGCCGAGCATTACATCTGGGACGAGGTTTGCGACGGCTGGCATCTGCTCAAGCGCCAGGAGGTCAGCGTTATTCAGGAGCGTGTGCCGCCGGGCCGGGCCGAGGTCAAACACCTGCACAGCCGCGCGCGGCAATTCTTTTTCATCCTCGAAGGGCGAGCCACCATTGAGATCGGCGATGCGGTCTTTGTTCTGAACCAGCACGAAGGCATCGAGGTTGCGCCGCGTTTGCCGCATCGGTTCCGCAACGACGGGGATGCGGATGTCGTCTTTCTGGTTATCTCGGTGCCGCCGAGTCACGGCGACCGCGAAAATATCGGTTGATCGGTCGGCGTGCGATTTTCATTTGCCTCATCGCTCCGTCTCACTCTCAAGCCTTCCTGTAGAAACGAACGGCACGGCCATTGCAAATACTCCTGGCAGGAATGAAGTCAGATATGCGCTTATCAACGGACGCATGCGAATTATTGAGGAGTGGGAACGATGGCAAACAACGACAAAGCAACGCACGTCATGAAAGCCGCGGCGGCGACGGCGCTCGCGGCTTACGGATTCAAGAGAGGCGGCCTGGTCGGCACGGCAATCGGCATCGTCGGCGCAGGACTCGGGGCGACCGAGATTGCCGCTGTTGCCGGCCTGCCGCTGGCGGAATCCGCGCCCAGGGAAGTGCGCGAAACCGTCGACGTCCTGGCTACGCCTGAAGAAGCTTATGAGATATGGTCGCGCTTCGAGGATTTCCCGCGCTTCATGCGGAACGTCATCGAAGTGCGGCAAACGAGCGCCAGGACCTGGCACTGGACGATAGAAGGGCCGCTCGGCCAGCGTATCGAGTGGGATGCGCTGGTCGTCACGGACATGCCCGGCGAGGTCATCGCGTGGCGGTCAACCACCGCAGAGATAAACAATCGCGGTGAAGTGCGCTTTGAGCGCACCGCAAATGGCACGCGCGTGCTGGCTTTCATGCGCGTCGCCCTGCCCGCCGGGCCGATTGGCGCAATTGTAGCCAGGCTTACTAAAAGCGATCCCGGCAAGATGGTGCGGCAAGACCTGCATTGCTTTAAGCAACTGATCGAATCCGCTCGCGCTGCGCCCCTGGTTCCCCCTGAAGATGTCAGATTCACAGGAGTGATTGCGCAATAAAAGAGGAAGTCGGGTTAGCTTGACTGGTTCAATAGCCGCGTCGCATCGCTACGGCGGCGCGATGATAAGCACTCGCCGCAGTCGACGAGCGCCCGCGTCAATCTACGGTTTCCAGAATCGTACTGCCATCCCACACGAGCACCGCGCCGACCAGCGGCAAGTCTGCGGGATGCGTCGAGGTCGGCACGTCTTTAAGAAACGGCACGAGCCTGGCATGAAAGGCGCGCACCGCCGGGTTCGACAGGTAGTTCGAGTAGATCGTGCCGAAGTCGCCATCGTACTCGACAATTGCTGCAAACTTGCCGCTCCCCTGACAGATGGTCACTTGTTCAATGCCATCAATCTGCGCGAACGCTTCGGACGGAAAACTGTTCTTCAGTTCATCCAACATCTGCACTTCAACGCCGTCTTTGAGTTCCGTGATAAAGACCACTTTGCGTTTTGCCATCTTCTCCTTCGCCTCCGTAATCGGTAGCCGGCTACCGGTTTAATCAAGCTGCCTGCAACTGCGATTCAGGCTCTTTAAGGGTTTTTGGCTTGTTGGCCGCATGCTCGATTTCTGAATTGATCTCGCCACCGATGAGCAGCATCAGCCCGAGCAGGTAGAGCCACAGCAGCAAGGTTATGACTGCGCCGAGACTTCCATAAGTCGCACTGTTGCTCGGCGCGATGCGCAGGTAGAGTGAAAAGCCGAATGAGCCGAGAATGAATCCCGCCGCTGCGAAGACTGCGCCGGGCGTAATCCAGCGCCAGTCCTGTTTGAGATTCGGCCCCAGGTAATAGATTAACTCGATGCCGATGAACATGCAGGCTATGCCCAGGACATAACCGATGATGCTGGAAACGACGGTGAAGAATGCGCCAAGTCCCAGTATCGTTGCCAGCCAATGGCTGAACTTGTCGGCAAACATAATCAGCACCGCGCCGCCCGTAATCAGCAGCGCCAGCCCCAAGGTCAGGCCGATGGCAGTGAGCCGCACCTTCCAGAAGGGCCGTCCTACTTCGACATCGTAAGCCACGTTGAGCGTTCCCATGACCGCCGCGACGCCGCTCGACGCCGCCCACAGCGTGGCAAGCAGGCCGAAGCTGAGCAGCCCGCCGCTACGGTGTTCCACAACGTCCTGGATGAATTGATACACCAGCGTCATGGCTTGACTTGGGACAACTTTGGCGAGCATCCTGACGATGCTTTCCTGCGCGCCCGGCAGAAAGCCCAGCAGGCTCATCAGAAAAATCAGCATCGGAAAGAGCGCCAGCAGAAAGTAATAGCCCAGTTCCGCCGCGCCGCCCCAGACATTGTCTTCATTCGACTCGCGCCACGTCCGCAAGCCGAGTTCTTTGACAGACAACCCGCCCAACATATGTGTACTCATACCCCATCCCCTTGTTCGATAGTCATTCAAGAACTGTCACGCCCAAAGTGTATGGGCAAAAGCAATGCCAAAGGAGGTGACAAGTGACGAGTGATAAGTGACAAGATGGGATAAAAACAAAAGGACAACTGAAACGAAGCCTATATAGAACAGAGATTGCTCCGCCCCTTGGTCTTGTCACTTGTTACTCGTCACTTGTCACCTCCTTGTTGACATTCGCGCCGCGTGGGATTTCAATAGAGGCCTTGAGCGCATCCCGAAATCATTGACGAACTCAATTAAACATGGAAAAAGATGAAACGATTGCGGCGCACGAGAAGCGCCGCCAAGTGGTCTACGCCGACGATGACGATATTCTCGTGCGCGTCCTATATATTCCCGTAGCCGATTATGAATGCGTCATGGTCAACAATTCCTGGCTTGAGCGCGGCTTGCTCGAAGGCGACATCATTCTGTTCGCCGCGCGCGATAACCCGGAAGAAGGCGACATTGTCTTGATCGAAGAAGACCAGCACACGCGGCTCGGCGTTGCCTCGGTGCCGGGCTATCTTGAGACGAGTCAAGGTCGCCGCCCGCTTGAATGGTCGGAACGCATTATCGGCGTCGGTGTCGCCCTTGCACGGAAGTTAGGAGCGAAGCGTGATGCAGATACGTGATGCGTGTTGCGTGATCGTAAGAACCGCGAGTTGAAGCGGCGGACGCGAGGCATAGGCATATTCCCGAATGCGACCCCGCTCTAATGGCTGGCGACGGTGGTAGTGATAGAGATAGACAAGGATTGGCAGAGTAGCCAGCACTACTTGACCTTTCCTTAAAAGCCGCTTCCGTGAATTGCGAATTTACATAAACGCGGTTGCGCTATCGGCATTCGCCGCTTAAATCTTCAGCTTCAGCGCTTCGATCACCGTCGCATCATCAGATTCCAATGTCACAGAGTAACTGCCCTCGGGCCTCTCTTCGTGGTAGACCCACGCCAGCAAAACCCCCATTTTAGTGACCAGCATTGAGAGCTTACGCCCCTGCGGGTCCGCCGGGATCGAAGCCAGGATGCGCTGAATTTTTTCTGTGGCTTCAATCAATGTTTGATCGTGAAATTTCGATGGCTCTGCAGAGAGAAACCTTGCGAGCAGGCAAGTAGAACCAGCCGGTTGACAGGCTATTGACTCGAATGTGGAATCAATGCTGGCGAAGCAGGCATTCCCGTCGCAAGCAGACTGGCCTTTATCGTTCATTCGCGTTTCCATCAAAAAGCTCCTTTCTATAGCGAACCATTTTGTTGTTAGGTGACGCCGGGATGAGTTCTCGGCATCATTCGCTAAAGCGACTCAGACAACTATTGAAAACTACTGACCAGAACAAGGTCGGAAGTTATGCGGCTACGCGCGCAAGCCAATTGCTTGCCATCGCGCGACCAGGCAAAATAGCAGACACGATCTGTTTTAAAGTCTGTCAGTGGTTTGGGCGGGCCACCCGCCAGTCTCTGGCCCCAGACGTTGACCACGTCGTCCGAGGTGTCGAGATAAGACAGTCCGCCGCCGTCAGGCAGCCATTGACGAAACCGCGATTTGATCACAGATGGCATATTCAAAAGCTGAATGGGCGGCCCGCCTTGGGCGGGCAATATTGCCAGCATGAGGGGAGAATCCCCTGTCCCCGCGCCATAATTGCAGGCGATGAATTTCCCGTCGGGCGAGACCGCAGGAAACCCCGAAATGGTTTCGGTCAAAGGCTGCGGATCCCCTCCCTCAATCGGGACTTGCCATAAACGGCTCTGCCCGTTACGCAAGAACTCGAATACGACCTGCTGGCTGTTGGGCAAACATTGCGGCTTCATCGCGAGACCCGAATGATCCGTCAGCCGCTTGAGGTTGCCACCATCCATGTCCATTCTCCACAGACTTAGATTGCCATCCCTGTCGGAGGAAAAAACGATGGAACGCCCATCCGCAGACACCGTGGGGAAAACATTTGTGCCGGAATTGAAGGTGAGTTGTCTTTGATGGCCGCCATCTGAATCAACAATCCATAAATCCATCGCGCCAGATTTTCTGGAGCTATAAACGATCCTGCCATCCGGTGTCCAGGCGATCCCGGACCTGCCATCATCCAGCCCCTCCTCGGAGGTGATTTGACGCGGGCGGGCGGCGTTTTCCTTGTGCGAAACCCAGAGATTGATCACGTTGTCTTGCCGAACGCTGATCAGGCGCGTGGCATCCGCAGTTAGACTGACGCCGAAATAATTGCTTAAGTCGTTGGTGATTCTGCGCGCTTCGCCATCGGGGTAAGAAACCCTCCACAACTGAAGGCTGTTTGATCCCTTTGCCGCCGCGCCAATGGCCAGCGCTCTGCCATTCGCCAGCCAGCCTGTCCCCACCACTCTCCCCCAGCGTTGAGAGCCGATGGGCCTTTCAGTTCCGTCTTTGACGTTGATGGCAAGCAGAGCCGCCTCCCCGGATTGCAGCCGTATCGCAGCGCACGTGATGGTATTTCCGTCGGGCGACCAGGTTGGGGATCCCAGTATTTCTTCTTCCTTGCGGCTGATGAGTTTCCGTATCTCTTTCCCGTTCGAATCGGCGATCATTAAGGTCGTATGGAGTTCTCCGACAAACGCGAAATGGAGGCCGTCAGGCGAGAAGGTAATCGCCGAGTCTATATCACCGAGGATTCTCACCGGCGCGCCCCCCAGAGCGGTCACTCGATAAAGGGCTGAAGTCCTCCCCTCTCTCAGGGCGTAATAGATATAGTTATTATCAGGGGAGAAAGTTAGCCCATCGTATGTGACATTAGCGGCGGGGATGATCTCAATCCTGCTGTTCGTCGCTACCTGCTTCACCCACAGGCTTTGCCGAGAGCCTTCCTCAACGACATAGACGGCATTCTGGCCGTTCGGAGAGATGGCCGGGGCGGGCAAGGTGGCGATGTTACCAGTCGAAGTCAGCCTGCTTAAATTCAGATCCTGAAGACTGGTTACCTGCTGACTCTGGCCGACCAGTCGATAAAGCCAATAGCCACCCGTCGCGAGCGCTAACACAAGACCCGTTATCGTCACCAACACCCCTGTCCGATGCCGTTTGATCTCGCTGAAAATGACCTCAATGCTGGAGTGCGGGCGGGCGGCGTCAGACGCCTGGGCTGACTTTTCTGATCGGTTGGTTTCGATCAGACTGGCCGCGCTATTGCTCGACTCTGACCGCCCCATCTTCCGTCGAAGCTCGATCTCCTGCCTCAGACTCTTCAAATCAATCAGCAGGTCTTGAGCGGTTTGATAGCGTTCGTCCGGCTCTTTGCTCAACGATTTGCCGACAACCCTGCGCAATTCATCGATCAGAATCGCTTCGCTTAATAGCGGCGGTGTGAGTTGCGGAGGTTCCTGATTCAAGATGGTCGCCAGCGTGTCCATCATCGTCTTACCTTCGAAAGGCCGGCGGCCCGCAATCATTTCGTAAAGCAATATGCCGAGGGTGAAGATGTCTGTCCGCGAATCTACTCTCAGCCCTCTTGCCTGCTCCGGCGACATATAACCAACCGTCCCCATGAGGGTGCCCGGACTGGTGAGATTCGCTTGCGTGGTCAGCTTGGAATCGGCTCCGGCAGACTGTTCGGCCAGCATCAATTTGGCCAGCCCGAAATCGAGAATCTTGACGCGCCCGTCTTTGGTAATGAAGAGATTCTCCGGCTTCAGATCACGGTGGATGATGCCCTTGTCGTGCGCTGCCACCAGGCCCTCGGCAATCTGCTGAACATAATCCAGCGCTTTACGCATCGTCAATGCGCCCTCATTCAACTGCGCGCGCAGTTCTTCGCCTTCGAGCAGTTCCGCAATGATGTAGGGCGAGCCGTCATACGTGCCGAAGTCATGAACCGTGAGGATGTTGGGATGGTTGAGAGCGGAAGTGGCGCGCGCCTCTTGCTCGAATCTGCGGAGCCGGTCTCCGTCATTGGCGAGAGAGGCGGGCAAGACCTTGATTGCGACTTCGCGGTTCAGTTTCGTATCGCGGGCGCGGTACACCTCTCCCATGCCGCCTTTGCCGAGGAGGTTGAGAACCCGGTAGTGATTGATCGAGTTGCCAGAGAGGTCACCCCCTTGAGCCTTGACAATCAGGCTGGCAGCCGCCTCATAAGCAGGTGAGTCAATGAAGTGGCTTTCTTGCTCGTAAGTCGCGATCAAGGATTCCACTTCTGCGGCCAGTTCAGGGGCCGAAGCGCTGACCTGAGCGAGGAAATTAGCGCGCTCAGCCTGATCAAGATTGCGTGCTAAGTGGAAGAGTTCTTCGAGCTGCCCCATGCCTTCAGGCGTATTCATCGCAAGACTCCAACTGCAACTTTAGCGGAATCGCACGCGAAAATCCCTCAGCCACTTCGCGCGATTTCCCTAGCGCTTCATCTCGCGGCGCAACCAGGTGCGAGCAAAAGCCCAATGGCGCTCCACCGTGGGAGTAGATAGGCCCATTGCTACAGCCGTTTCTTCAATCGTCAGCCCTCCAAAGAAGCGTAGCTCGATTATCCGTGCGTGTTCCGGCTTCATAGCCGCCAGCTCATTCAATGCATCGTCGAGCGCAATCAGGTCTACGTCAGGCCCGCTTGTAACCTGATCAGCTTTGCTGAGCGACAGCCTGTATAGATCACCGCCCCGCTTTGCCGCAAGGCGCTCGCGGGCATAGTCTACAAGTATGTTTCGCATCAGCTTTGCCGCAACGCCAAAAAACTGCGCTCGATTTTGCCAGCTCGGCTTGCGTTGATCGACGAGGCGGACATAGGCCTCATCGACGAGCGCTGTAGGTTGCAAAGTGTGATTCACACGCTCGCGACGCAAATAGCTCGCGGCCAGCTTGCGAAGCGTGGCATAAACCAGTGGCATCAGTTCATCGAGGGCCGCCTTGTCGCCTTCGCCCCATTTGATCAGCAGTTGGGTTACGCTGTGAGTCGGCTCCATGACTGATCGCCCCGTCGGTTATTAAAGAAATAAGTTCGTGACTCTGAATGCGCGGATATATGAACCGGTGTAGTGTATCAGACAGACTTAGCCTGTAACAACTTTTTTCTCAGCCGCTGAGGACGCTGACTCGACCAATCCGCTCATCTAAGTGAAGGCCGGATTCGATGCTTAAGCATCCGGGAAATTGATGGACAGGCAGGGGGCCGATGGGCTGGCAGGGTTGAGGCTGCCGGGGAGGTATTGGGTGAGACGGCGTGCGACGAGGATGACCAAACGGCTGGAGGGCGAGATAAGCAGAAGAGAACGGTTGATCCAAATACTGCCGACTGATGGGCCGACCCGCTCATGGTCAGGGGAGCTATACCGGTTCGGGCATAGCTCCCATCTGGAGTTTAGGACTGGCCGGGCGATTTACCCGGGGTTCGGATCATGGACGGTGCTCACGGACGTATATGCCGATAGCATTCAGGTAATCGTCGGAACATGCGGCAAAGCCGCAAATTTCTCTATTGTCGCCCGCGTTTGGGTCAAAGTAGAGCTTTCTGTTGCGCAGGTGGGCTTTGGATTTCCCCAAGCGGAGGGTCTCTTGGGGGCGTCCTGCGGACCGGTTCCATAGGTAGAGTTCGATGTAATCAACGTAACGCCCCCATTCCACATATATCCCGTTGAGGTAAGTCCAGTCATCAAGTATGTCTTTGGGATCGGCGGGAATTATATACCCTGTCCCACCATTGCGACCCCAGACATGGTGCTTCGTTAATCCCCCCGCGCGATCAACCTCCTCGAAGCTGAATGCATCCATCCAACTCCCCTCCCTCCAGGTGAGCCGGGCGATGCGGCCATTCGAGCTGACGGTATCGTCAAACCTCACACCCTCCGAACCGCCAACAACTCCTCCGAATAATACTCCTTCTAACATAGTTTCTCTCCTTTCAAATCTGGTTTCGGCAGACTATTTTCGCCGTCACTTACTTATGCGGAATTCACCGTCGAAATCCATCAAGCCAGGAATCTGTTGAATAGAAATCGACTCTAGCCCGTGAAGCTGGCTCCCGTTATCGGGGTTGCGGGAAGCAATGCTTATGTTCAAAATTATTCTTTTGAATTTTACATCGCCGGCGCGGATTGCTATTTTTTGAATATCACCTGAGCCGTCCGATTCCCGCGCGAGGGTACATCAGCACGTCATACCCGGACGCCTTTGAGAAGGGTCTTTGATGAATATCCTGGTACGCGCTTACAGTTCTTCGCTCGGCAAAAAGTATGTCATGGCCATCACCGGCCTGGCGCTGTTCATCTTCGTGATCGGCCACATGGCGGGCAACCTGCAAATTTACCTGGGCCGCGAAGCCATCAACAACTACGCCGCTTTCTTGAAATCGAAGCCCGCCCTGTTGTGGACGGCGCGCCTCAGCTTGCTGGCGATAGTGATGATGCACATCGTCGCGGCGCTGCAACTGGTATCGGCCAACAGCGACGCGCGACCGACGAAATATGCAAGCGGCAAGCCTGTGGCGGCGAGCTACGCGTCACGGACGATTTTCGTCAGCGGCCTGGTGATCTTCGCCTTCATCATTTATCACCTGATGCACTTTACCTTCGGCGTCACTAACCCGGAGTTTCTGAGCTTGAAAGACCCGATTGATCCGCTGCATCACGACGTTTACGGCATGATGCTGCGCGGCTTCTCGAATCCTTACGTATCGGGTTTCTACATCCTGTCGATGGCGCTGCTGTGCTTGCACCTGAGTCATGGCGTCTCAAGCTCGCTGCAATCGCTCGGCATTCGCAACCGGAGCAACGTCAATGCGATTCACCGCACGGCGCGCATCGCCGCATTGATTGTCTTTCTCGGCAACATCTCGATTCCCATCTCGATTCTCGCGGGATGGGTGAAGTGAACCGTTATGCTAACGACTAACGCGCTCGACTATCGACTCGCCGCCGAACCGCTCAACGGCGAGTCGCCTACAGGCCCGCTGGCTGACAAGTGGCGGCGCTACAAAGATCACATCAAGCTGGTCAACCCGGCCAATAAGCGCAAGTTCGACATCATCGTCGTCGGTTCAGGATTGGCAGGCGCATCGGCGGCGGCGACGCTTTCCGAGCTTGGCTATAACGTCAAGTGCTTCTGCTATCAGGACAGCCCGCGCCGCGCCCACTCCATCGCCGCGCAGGGCGGCATCAACGCCGCGAAGA
>JBBWZK010000239.1:0-5048 GCA_039648975.1 Blastocatellia bacterium | reverse complement strand
TTCCAGATACATCGGCGTGCTCATCAGGCGGTACTTCTTCGATAGCTCCAACACCTGCTTGAACTTCGTCTGAATCTCATGCTTTGAGAGAAAGATGTCCGTATCGACCGACTCGTAATGATAGCCGGGCGAAATCATCATGCCGTCAACGCCGATCTCGCTGGTCAACTTGCACAACTCTTCGATCTCCGCCATTTCGGTCTCTTTGAAGACCGTCGTGTTGGTCGTCACATGATAGCCGAGTTGCTTGGCCTGCTTGATCATCTCGATGGCTTTGTCGAAGACGCCGGCGCGGTCGCAGACCAGGTCGTGGGTGGCCTTCATGCCGTCGAGGTGGATGTTGAGCGTCAGCCGCTTGTGCGGCGCAATTTTGCCGAAGACTTTGGTATCCAGCAGCAGCGCATTGGTGCAGAGATAAATGTGGCGCTTGCGCTCGATGATGCCTTCGACCAGCCCTTTCAACTCCGGATAAATCGTCGGCTCGCCGCCGCACAGCGAGACAATCGGCGCTTGCGACTGGTCGACGGCTTCAAGGCAGTCGGCCAGCGACATGCGGTCTTCGAGCTTGCCTGTGTGGCGCTCGATAGCGCAGCCGATGCAGGCCAGGTTGCAGGTATAGAGCGGCTCAAGCATCAGCACCATCGGATAGCGTTTGTTGCCCTGACGGCCCTGTTTGATCTGATGAGTTATGGCGTCTGTCGTGATGTGTAATGGAAATCGCATAGTTTAATTCCTTATCGTGATGCGTGGTGCGTGGTGCGTGGTGCGTGATTAAATGCACAACGAGTCAGTTGATGGACAGTCTCATTGTCACGCACCACGCATCACCTATCACGTATCACGGTTAATCCCTGAAATATCTCTTCGCGTACGTGCCGAGCGCGAGCAGCGGGAAGTAGACCGCGTAAAGATGGTAGCGCAGGTAAAAGACCGTCGGGAAGCCTGTGCCCGTCCACGACGCGTCTTTCCACGAACCGTCTTCAAGCTGCGTCTTCAGCAAGTAGTCAATGCCGCGATGCAAGCCGTCGCTGTCGTCTTTGGTGGCCATCAAGCCCAGCAGCGCCCACGCGGTTTGCGATGGCGTGCTCGCTCCCTGCCCTTTCAGCGACGCGTCGTCATAAGTGTTCGGCGATTCGCCCCAGCCGCCGTCGGCGTTCTGTATGGCGCGCAGCCAGCAGCCCGCCGCCTGATACTTCGACTCCCACATGTCTTCGCCTATGGCATTCAAGCCGGTCAACGCCAGCCATGTGCCGTAAATGTAATTAACCCCCCAGCGACCGAACCAGGTGCCGTCGCGCTCCTGCTCTTTGGCCATATACGCCAGCGCCCTTTGCACCGTCGGGTGATCCATCTTGAAGCCGATACTGGCCAGCGTTTCCAGGCCGCGACCAGTGATGTCCGCCGTCGATGGATCGATCATGGCATTGTGATCGGCAAACGGGATCTGCGTCAGAAACTGCTCGTCACAGTCTTTGTCGAAAGACGCCCAGCCGCCGTCCTTGTTCTGCATGGTGAGCGTCCACTTCAAGGCGCGCTCCATGGCTTCGCGCTTGCGGCGCTCGCGCGTCCCGTCGGGAAAACGAACTTTGCTCAAAGAGGTTAACACCTGAAAGGTGTCGTCAACATCAGGGTAATACTCGTTGGCGTATTCAAAGTACCAGCCGCCCGGCTCGCCTTCGGGATTCTTCACCTTCCAGTCGCCGACCTCTTTGACCTCTTTATCGAGCACCCACTCGGCAGCTTTGACGACCGCCGGGTGATCTGCGGGCACGCCCGATTCGATCATGGCGTTGAGCGCCAGCGCCGTGTCCCAGACAGGCGAATAACAGGGCGCGACACGCAGCGTATCGCCTTCTTCGATTTCGAGTTTTTCGAGTTCGCGAATCTGTCCGGCAGTCATCGGGTGATCCGTGTCGTAACCGAGACAGCGCAGGGCGATGATCGAGTTGATGATGGGCGGGAAGATCGCGCCGATGCCGTCGCTCTTTTCAAAGTGATCGAGCATCCACTGCTCGCAGGCTTTCAGCGCCTTTTCGCGCGACGGCTGCCAGCCACGCCGCTCGATCAACTTCAGGGTCGCGTCAGTGGTCTTGAAGAAGGTCTTCCAGAAGCCGCGCCGCGCGTTGGTCGACGGCGGATTGTCCAACATCAGCTCTTTGATACTGGCGCTTTCGGGAACCGCGCAAGACGGCTTGACGCCCCAGATGATCGCCAGCGGCACGACGATGCCGCGCGACCACGAAGACATTTCGTAAAGGTTGATCGGCGCTGAAAGCGGCAGCAGGATGATCTCCGGCGGCACCGCAGGGCAACGCTCCCAGAGGTACTGGCCGAAGATAGCCAGATAGATGCGCGTGAAACTGTTGGTCGCATCCAGGCCGCCGAGCCGGCGTATCACTTGGCGCGCCCGGCGCATGTGCGGCGCATCCATCGCGTCGCCCATCATTTTCAAGACGAAATAGGCTTTCACCGAGGCGCTGACTTCCGCAGGGCCGCCTTCATAAATCGCCCAGCCGCCTTCGGGCAGTTGTTTCTGGCGAATGTAGTTGGCCGCTTTGCGCACCTTGTCCGAATCGAGGCGGCCAATGAAGTGCATCGTCAGGATGTACTCTGATTCGAGAATCGTGTCGCCTTCAAGCTCGCCGCACCAGTGACCATCCGGGTGCTGAGTCTGCAAGAAGTATTGTTGCGCGCTCTTGATGGCGCGACGCACTTCCGGTTCCAGGCTTTGTTCAGCCAGCGCCGTTTTCACTTGATACTGTCTTGACATGGGGCTTTCCAATCCTTTCAACGTGCGATTCTATTTGTTGCCCAGCTTGACATAGTCGTTTCAGATTTGGATCAGGGGAATGATCTGGCCGCGGAAAGAATACTATAAACGGCAATAGTTTTGCCATCGCCGCACCAAGCCAGCAAGTGAATGGGATGCGCTCCTCATCGTGCGATTCATGCCTTCGTTGTCGTCGCGCGCGCGTTGCGCCGTTCATTCGTCATCATGGCGCGCGCCGGTGATCTTACGCAAGCTCGGCAGCGCCGGATTTAGCGCGCCTCGCTGTTGAGTTGCACCAGCAGCCGCTCCGGGTGCAGGACTTCCTGCGGCAGCGCGAAATGCACATTCTCGTCGCCGCCCGATTGTTCTTCATACTCGCTCGCGCCCAGCCTACGCAAATGTTCGAGCACGCGAATGACGAGTTCTTCAGGGGCCGATGCGCCCGCCGTCACGCCGATGATTTCGGCGTCCTTGAGCCAGTCGGCGTTAATCTCGGTTTCATCGTTCACCAGGTAAGCCGGCGTGCCGACGACGACCGAAACTTCGCGCAGGCGCTGCGAATTCGAACTGTTTTGCGAACCGACAACCAGCAGCACGTCGACGCGCGATGACATCTCCTTGACGGCGTTCTGGCGATTTTGCGTGGCATAACAGATGTCGTCTTTTGGCGGCGCTTGCAGATTCGGGAACTTGCGCTTGAGCGCCTGGACGATCTCCGCCACGTCGTCGAGCGATAAGGTGGTTTGCGTAATATAGATCACGCGATCTGAGTTAGGCACTTCAAGCCGGTCGACATCGGCGACCGAGCTGACCAGTTGCATGGGCGCTTCGCCCATGGTGCCTTCGACCTCTTCGTGGCCGGGATGGCCGATGAGCAGCAGCGAATAGCCTTCGCGGGCAAAGCGAATGGCTTCCATATGCACCTTGGTGACGAGCGGGCAGGTGGCGTCAATGATGCGCAGTTTTTTGTCTTCGGCCAACTGCACGACTGCCGGCGAAACGCCGTGCGCGCTGAAGACGCAGACCGCGCCGTCGGGCACTTCTTCGAGGCCGTCGACGAAGATGACTTCGCGCTTGCTCAGATTATCGACTACATAGCGGTTGTGAACGATTTCATGAAAGACGTAAATCGGTGGGGGGAAGAAATCGAGCGCGCGTTCGACGATGTCAATGGCGCGCACCACGCCGGCGCAAAATCCGCGCGGTTTTGCCAACACTACTTTCTTAATCGCCATGCGATGTTCCTTCGACAAAAAATCTGTATTCGCCAAACCTGCAGGCCGTCGGCTCGATGTTGCTTGAGCGAAAGGCACAGCGGGATTATAGCAACCCGACGGGGACGCGTGCCAGTTTATGGGACGAGAATATGCGCTTATTGGTCGTACCTGTCTTGATCTCTTGCGCGCTCCTCTCGTCAGATTACCCGTTCTAGGAGTGACGCCCGTCACGCCTGCCTGTGCCGCATCGCACAGCACGCCAACCGCTCAGGCATTACCATTCGATAGGCCAGGGCATGACGCCTTGCCGGAATCATATCTTTGGAGAGTCAACATGACCTACGTCATTACTGCAAATTGCACTCGCGATGCCGAGTGCGTCGCGGCGTGTCCGGTAGACTGTATTCATCCGCGCAAGGATGAGTCAGGTTTTGAAGAAGGGCTTCTGCTCTACATCAACCCGGACGAGTGCGTCGATTGTGGCGCGTGCGAGCCGATCTGCCCCGCAGAAGCCATCTTCGCCGAAGATAATGTGCCGGAGGAATGGCAGCCATTCGCAGAAATTAACCGGCTGTATTATGAGGATCCTGCGGCGGCTGAAGCCGCGTTGCAGGCGTATCGCGGCAGCAATTAATAGCGGTCTACAGAAGGACTGATATCAAACAAAGATGGCGGGCCGAGCGCGATGGCTCAACCCGCCAAAGAGTGATGGATCTAATTCGTGTCCTGAGCCGCTGGCCCCTGCGACTAACGCAGTCGCACCAGCGGATCGCCTAGAAGAATCCAACTCTGAATGACCGCTTCGTTGCGGGCCACGGCCTTGGCGCGCATGACGGCTTCGCCGATGGTCAAAGGCTGACCTTTGACGCCAGTGCCGTTGAAGAGTTGCCGAACCATCTCTTGATCGACTAACTCCTGCGCGCCGGCCACCGTTTGCGCCGACGAAGCCCACACGGCTATCGCACCGCCGCCCTCCCTTAGCAGCAGAGTTTCCCCTAGACTGCTGGCGCGCGGATCGTTGAACAGGCCGTTCAAGCAGGTCATCGAAATCACCATCGGCA
>JBBWZK010000198.1:0-9048 GCA_039648975.1 Blastocatellia bacterium | reverse complement strand
AGTAATCATATCAAGCGGAATCGGGAAGACGACAGTCGTATTTTGCTCGACGCCGATTTCGGTGAGCGTTTGCAGATAGCGCAACTGCACGGCGACCGGCTCGGCGGCAATGACGCGCGCCGCTGCCAACAGCTTCTCCGACGCCTGGTACTCGCCGTCGGCGTGAATGATCTTGGCGCGCTTCTCGCGCTCGGCTTCGGCCTGGCGCGACATGGCGCGGCGCATCTCTTGCGGCAGGTCGACGGCCTTGATTTCGACGAGCGCCACCTTGATGCCCCACGGGTCTGTGTGCAGATCGAGAATCTGCTGCAAGCGCGCGTTGAGCTTTTCGCGCTCCGCCAGCAGGTCGTCAAGGTCGGCCTCGCCAAGCACCGAACGCAAAGTCGTCTGCGACAGTTGTGATGTGGCATACAAAAAATTCTCGACTTCGACGACGGCGCGGCGCGGATCGATGACGCGGAAGTAGACGACGGCGTTCACCGACACCGTCACGTTATCGCGCGTGATGATGTCCTGCGGCGGCACGTCGAAGGCGACGGTGCGCAGGCTGATGCGCACGATGCGGTCAATGGGCCGGAAGACGAAGATGACGCCGGGGCCTTTGGCTTGCGGCAGCAAACGGCCCAGCCGGAAGATGACGCCGCGCTCGTATTCGGGCAGGATGTTGATGACGCTGATGATGTAAAGCAGAAGAATCACCACCGCCACGGTTGTAAACGTGAAAAGTTCCTTTGGCATACCCACCTCCTGTTTGTTTAGCTTGCGGTTCTGAGGGAAGCCAACTGCCTGTGCGGCCAGTTGACAACCTACGGTTGCGCATCAGCGTCTGTCTACTCATCTACCGCCGAAGCTTTCTTCGGCACGATAGCGTCATCCTTTTCAGCTTCGACGTTGAGCGTCAGGCCGTTGATGTCGGTGACGCGCACGCCTTCGCCCTGGGCAATGCTCATCGGCGAGCGCGCCCGCCACAATTCGCCGCGCACAAAGACCGTGCCTTCAGGCGCAATGGCGGTCTGCGCTTTGCCGTGCAAACCGATCATGCCGGCCATGCCCGTCGTGACTTTCATGTGCCGCGCACGCATCGCCAGCTTCAGCATGAAAGTCAGTATCACGGCGAATGGCACGACGACCGCAAGCACCAGGCTCAAGGGCAATCGAAGTTCGGGCGTCGGCACGTCAATCAAAATCAACGCGCCGATCACTGCTGCTGCAATGCCGCCTGCGCCGATGATGCCGAAGCCGCCGACTTTCGCTTCGAGCACGAACAGCCCGACGGCGACGCCCATCAACAGCACGCCTGTCAGGTTGATCGGCAACATATGAAAACCATAAAGCGCCAGCACCACCGACAACGAGCCGACGACGCCCGGCACAATCGCGCCCGGATGTTGAAACTCGAAGTAGACGCACAGCGCGCCGATGGCAAACAGGATAAAAGCGATGCGCGGGTCGGCAAGCGCCATCAGGAGCTTCTGCCTGAGCGACGGTGTGATGTCGGTTACCGCTTTGTCGGCGACCGCCAATGTGACTTTGCTGCCATCAAAGCGTGTAATCGTGCGGCCATCAAGTTGCGCCAGCAAATCCGCATCGTCGCGGGCGATGAGGTCGATCAAGTGCTTTTCTAAAGCTTCGCGCTCGGTGAAGGATTTGCTTTCGCGGATGGTTGATTCGGCGGCCTGCCAGTCGCGCCCGCGCCGTTCGGCGTGGCTGCGCACGTAAGCCGCCGCATCGTTGACGACCTTTTCGGCCATCGTCTTTTCCAGGTCGCGCCCGTCGCTCATCACAGGGTGCGCCGCACCTGTCGCCGTGCCCGGGGCCATCGCCGCAACGTCTGCGGCCATCAGGATGACGAAGCCTGCCGACGCCGCGCGCGCACCGCTCGGCGCGACATAGATGATGACAGGGACTCGCGATGTATCGATGCGCGAAACGATCTCGCGCATCGCGGTGTCGAGTCCGCCGGGCGTGTTGAGCGTGATGATGAGCGCCGTCGCCTGCTCGCGTTCGGCGCGCTCGATGGCGGCGGTGATAACTTCAGCGCTCGCGGGCGTGATCTGATCGTTGAGCGTGAGCCGCAACACGTCAGCGCGCGCGGCTTGTTCAGTGACGGCAAAGACCAGCAGGAGCGCGGCGGCAAAGAGCGTTTTCCTGATTGCGTTCATAATCGTGTGCTCACTTCATGCAGCGGAGATTTCTATTGCTAGTTTAGCACAAATCGAAGTTGCGCGATTACGACGCGATGATGCGATGCGGCCTGACGCGAACCGAGCCTGTCCGCCTCAGCCTACGGCTCAAGCGACGGCTCGTAGGTGGTGATGAACTCCAGAAACTTCGACACCTCGACGATGTCTTTGCCGATGAAACGGATGCTGTGCGAATCGGTGCGCTCGACGATTGAAAGATAACTGAGCATCTCCGACGGGCGATAATTCTTGAAGCGCACGTCGAGTTGCACAGGCGCTTTGACCTTGTACGGCTTGAACTCTTTGATGCGACTGATGGCGCGCTGGACTTTTTCACGAATCAAATCCAGAGCCACCTCCGGCGTCAAGGTGCGCGCCGAGTGAAAGCCATAAGCCCACTTGACGACTGCGCCTTCGATGTTGCCGAGCAGGCCGGTGACTTCCTGCACCACCGCATCGTCGCCGGAGATCATGATCACCGGCACGTTGAAGTGACCGGCGATGGCGGCGTTGATGCCGGCTTCGGGCAGAGAAACATTGTTGAGCCTGACGTCGGCCAGCCGCGCGCTTGAAATCGTATGCGCGCGCACGCCTGTGGGATTGTTCGTGCTCGTGTGATAGCCGATGAAGATCGCGCCGTCGAAGGTTTCATCAATGCCCTGCATCATCATCAGCGGGCGCGGCCACGAGCGCACGATGGTGACCTGCTTCGGCAGCTTTTCGATCAACAAATTCTGGCCGTTGCCGTGCGAATCGCTGATCACCACTTCGGTCGCGCCGGCGTCAAAGGCGGCTTGCGCTGCCGTATTGACTTCGGCGGTCATGAATTCGCGGAAGCGGTTGTACTCAAAGCCCTGCGGCCCAAGCTGTTCGTTTGTAACGACGCCTACAATGCCTTCCATGTCGGCGGAGATGTAAATCTTCATCTTCTTCCCCTGTGCCAGCTTGATGCCTTGCGCCGGCGCGCTCGTGTTCGAGAAAGTGACGAACGCAACGAGCAAGGCCAGGCATAACGAAATGGTTTTCATGTTGAACCCTCCTTCGCCTGAGTTGCGATAGACCGTGCTGAAGCGGGAGCCAAGTGAGTGATCACCAGGATGCCGAGGCCGACAAAGAAAATGTGCGCCCGGCGCATCGATGTCTTTCTGGAAGAAGACTTCAGATGCCTACCTGAGATTCGATTTCGCGTATGCGCGTGACGAGTTTCAACAACTCGGCGTCGCTGACGGAGCGGCCACGCGAGACCTGATCGCAGACCGTGAGCAAGCGCGCCAGTTCCTGCTCGTTCAAGCGGGCGCGGCGCGCGGCCTTGGCCGCCAGTTGCGCGCTGTCGACGTTGGACGGCAAGCCGCTGTAGCGGCATAGTCGCTTGCGAAAATCCCAATAGACATTCTGCATCGCCAAATCCGTCGCGCGTGCCAGCCGCGTGATCGTTGCCATCGACGAGACGAACTCCAGATTGGTCGTGCGCCGCTCGCGCCTGAGCGGCAGCGGGCGCGCGAACCGGCGTCCGAAGCTGTAGGCCACCAGCGCCGCGATCAATACGCCCTGCCAGAATAGCCACGGCACAGGGGTGCCGCGAAAATAAGCTAAGACGCCTTCGCCCGCCACGCGCGAGCCGTAGCCGTGATGAAATTCATCAAACGCAATCTTGCCTGGCGGGCGCTCGGCCAGCAGGTTCAGCGCCAGTATACAATTGTCGGCTTGCTTGATGCCGTTGTTGGCGACGATGTACGGATCTGTAAGGAAGATCACGCGGCCTTCTTTGAACTTCGTATCGGCGAGCAGCGCGCCGGTGTCGTCGCCGATATGATAAACCGCGTTGTGGCTGTTGAGCCGTATGCGCGTCGCGGCGTCGCCCGTTTTGACGTGCTCGACCGCGAAGGTGTAGCGCGTCGGCTGCAATAGCTTCACTTCGGATTTCGGCAGGGCGAACAGAGTGTTGGCTTCAATGTCGCCAAGCTCTTTGTTGAGGTGAACCGTCTGATCGATGATGATGATCTGCTTGCCCCGTTCGAGCCAGTCGTTGAGCGCCTCGAATTCAACTTTGCCGGGGCTGTTGTCGTCGGGCAAGGCAATCAGGACGAGCGTGCCGATGTCGTCGCGGTCGGTGATTTCGTTATAAGGCTTTTCCAGCCGCGTGACCGGATAACCGGTTTCTTCAAGCAGGGTATAGAACGCCTTCGTGCCATAGAGCGTCGTGCGATACGACGAACGATTGCCGGTCTGCTCGTCCTCTTGCGCCGTCTGCGTGTCAACGAAAAACAGAAAATTGAGCGCGACGAGAAAGAAGAAGATGACCAGCACCAGTAGAACTGCGCTCGTGGATCGTTTCATAGGTCGTGGTGCGTGATGCGTGGTGCGTGAAACGTGATGCGTTGTCAACCAGCAACTTATTCCGGTCACGCATCACGCACCACGCATCATTTTACGTTAAACAACTGCACGTCTTCGAGCACCCAGTTGCCGCTTGCGCGGCTGAGAATATAAAGTGCCGTGCCCGACTGATCGCGGTTTTCGGCCCGCGCCGTCACCGCCACGTCAACCGCAACGCGGTTCGCATCCAGCGTGTCGACGCGCAGAATCTCGGTCGCCCAGGCGCTCGGTCGCGTCAGCGTCAGACCTTGAATGAAGCGTTTCAGGTTGTTGCGCACGATGAGCGGCGTCAGCCTGTCCGACGATGGGTCTTTGATGACCGCATCGAGTTGCGAAATGAACGAGCGAACCGATTGATCGACCGGCGGCAATTGACCGGCGGCGCGCTCGGCTTGAATCAACGCCTGGCGCGCGGCGAATTGCGCCGGCGTTTCTTCGGCTTCGACTATCGCACGGCGCAGCATGGTCACCGCCTCCGCCGCTTGATTGCGCGCCATCGCCGCCTGCCCTAAGGTCACGTGCGCCCAGGCGAGCGCCGAGCCGACTGCCGGCTCGATCTTGAGCGCGGCGTTGGCTTCCGAGGTGGCTTCATCAAACTTCTTCTGCGCCGCGAGCGTTCTGGCGAGCCATGCGTGAATCAAAGCGTTCGTCGCATCGCGGCGCGCCGCCTCGCGCAGTTTGCTTTCGGCTTCGGCGTAGTCGGCTTTGTTGAACGCGGCGATGCTCTGATTGAAGAGGGTTTGCGCCGACGGGCGCGGCAATTTCATATCGCCGTCGCGCACATCATTGTCATAGCTCGTCTGAATCAGCAGCTTGTCTGGATCGACTTCGACGGCGGTGATCTTTTCAGCCGTCGGCAGTTCTGCGGTCACGATGCTCTCTGAAGGCACCGTGACGGTTGTCGTCACGGGCTTGCCCGAAGCGGTCATCGCCAGCACTTTCACGGTCACTTCGCCAGTGCCGAGATTGCGCAGGTTGATGCCTTGCGTGTTCGGTTTATCGGAGGGCAGCGGCGCGCCGACGATCAGGTCAGGCTCGGTGATCGTGTCGAGCCATTGCTGAAAGAGCTTATCGATTTCGGGGCCGGTGTTCTTGATGACGGCGGCGCGGAAATCGTCCGGTGTGACGATTTTCGTCTGCGCGACCGCGAATGTAGCTTTGATCGCAGAAAGCAGTTTATCACGGCCTGCGGTTTCGGCGATCAAGCGCAGGACGAGCGGGCCTTTGGCAAAAAGCGCGGCGCTGTAATTCGGCAGCGCGATGGTCTGCAATCCCAGTTCGGCGTCGCGGCGCGATTGCCCAACTGGCGTGTAGCTCCAGCGCATGCGCTCGAACGCATCGCACCCCGCCACTTTGCCGAAGCGGTCTTCAAAGTAGAGCGCCGCCAGATAACGCGGCAGCGAATCGCGCAGGAAGGCGACGCTGCGCGGGCGCTGGCCGGCGCGCGTTTCAATGCCGCGAAGGCGCACGCGGCCTTCCGTCCACAGCCGCGCAACCGCATCGGCGACTGCTTCAATGGTCGATTCGATGACCACATCGCGGCGAAACACCCGCTCGTTCAACACCAGCACGCCCGGCACGACAAGGTTGCCTGCACGCGCCGATGAGATGATGCGGAAGGTTGCGCCGGCAGGCGGCGGGCCAAGCGTTTTCGTAAAGAAATCAACCGCGCGCCCGGCTTCGTCGCTCAGGCGTTTGCTGATTGCGCTCGCGCCCTTCGGATCAGCGGCAACGGTCAGACCCGGCTGTGTGTAAACTTCGATCTTGACGCCGCCGGCATCGGCGGTCGTCGGCGGATCATAGTTGCCCGCCAGCAGCAAGGGCAGGGAATTGAGCGGCTGCTCGAAGGTGAAGGCCGCCCCGTTTGATCTCAACGCGCCTGCCGAAAGCCCGCGAAAGTTATTTGTGGCCGAGGCTACACTCACATCAAGCGTGAACGGCGCGGTCGTCGGCCCATAGAAAGTGAAGACCGTTGACGGCATCGGCACCCAGATGGCTTCCGGCGCAAACAGCACTTCGCCGGGATAGATGTGGATCAGGGCCGTCGATTCGGGCGCTTCGATGCGATAGTTGATTTCGATTTTCGCCCTGGTGTTCGGCGCGACGCCGGCATCGGTCAAGACGACGATTTGATTGAGCCCGATGACGCGGCGGTCTTCCGAAGTTTCGACCTGCGCGGTTGCGCCGTTTACGGTGGCCGAAGTTACTTTCGCCAGCTTCGTCAGACGAAAGTAGAGCTTGGTCTTTGGCGACTGGCCGAGATTGACGATCTGGATGGTGGCGCGGCAATCGGCGGCGCTCGCACTGGTGTCAATGCGCGCCGTGATCTGATAGCGATCCACTTCGACTTCCTGCGCCGCGACCGTCATGGCGAGCAGAAGCAGAATGATGAAAGCGAATGAAAACTTTTTGAGCATTACCACCGAAACCTTTAGCAAAGTTGTAGGGGCAGCGCTTGTCCATGCCCGGCCATGAAGCTGTGTTTTATCACCGCTTCTGTGAAGCGTTTGAGAAAAGTCCCGTTAGGGACGAAATGTTTATAGTAAGCAGACGCTATAGAGACCAAGCCCCGTAGGGGCGAAATGTCAACATTGCGCTCCTAACCGAGCTTGAGATTTTATCAGCGATGGTTGCTATAAACATTGCGCTCCTAATGGAGCTAACTTTTCAGAAACGTTCTATCAACTCACGATTTATCATTGAACTCGATTCGAGCAGGGACAAGCCCTGCTCTTACAACTGATCTTTCACCAGCGCGTGAATTGCTTTGAGCTTTTCAAGCAACGGCGCGAGACGTTCGAGCGGCAGGCTGTTCGGCCCATCCGAAAGCGCCGCCGCCGGGTTGTCGTGAACTTCCATAAACACGCCGTCCACACCGCAGGCGACGCCGGCGCGCGCCATGTATTCGATAAACTCCGAGTCGCCGCCGGTCGCCGTGCCCAGACCGCCGGGCCGCTGCAAGCTATGCGTGATGTCGTACACCACCGGATAGCCGAAGCCGCGCATGATGGGCAAACCGCGAAAATCGACGACGAGATTGTTGTAGCCGAAACTCGTGCCGCGCTCGGTGATGATGACGCGCTGGTTGTTTTGCGAAGTCACTTTCGCAATGGCGTTCTTCATGTCGTGCGGCGCAAGAAACTGTCCCTTCTTGACGTTGACGGCGCGATTCGTGCGCGCGACTTCGACAATCAAGTCGGTTTGCCGGCAGAGGAACGCCGGAATCTGCAAGATGTCGGCGACTTCTGCCGCCGCGTGCACCTGCGGAGTTTCGTGAACGTCGGTGAGCACGGGCAAGCCCAACTCACTGCGAATACGGCCAAGCACGCGCAAGCCTTCTTCGACTCCTGGCCCGCGATGCGACGTGGCCGACGTGCGATTGGCTTTGTCGTAAGAGGCTTTGAAGATGTAAGGCACGCCGAGTTGGCGAGTGATGCGGCGGATGGCTTCGGCCATCTTCATGGCGTGGGCTTCGCTTTCGACCACGCACGGGCCGGCGATGAGAAACAGTTCACCGCCGCCGAGTTCTACGTTGCCAACTTTGAAAGGGGTCACTGAGGCCGACATAATTAAAGCATCATTCTACACGTCGGCGGCGCGAATGTGAAAGCGCGTTGAGCCGCGACAGTGTGCCGCAAACCGGCGGCGCTTGCATTCGTTCTCGCCGCCGGCATATACTTTTGCTCGACAAGAAACCGAAACGATCCGCCGATGCGCGATGCACCGGCGGATTTTTTATTGGCTGGAATACGGGCCTGCGCTTAACCGAAGCGCGGGCTTTTTATTTTCGAGAGGCGTAAGCTCATTGCCTGCGCCGCGCCGATGTGGAGGAGATATGCGTGACGAAGCAACTATCGAGTACGCCAGCGACGCCGAGATCGAAGCGCTGGTCGCGCGGTTTGAGTCTTGCGAATTGTCCCCCGATGCGGTCTCGCACCGCCTCCACGTTGCCATGAGCGCGTGGTGTTTTCTGAAGCTGTCCGAACCGCAAGCTGCGGCGCGCATCTACGACGGCCTTCAGCGCTACATCAAATGGCATCACATCGATATCTACAACGAAACGATCACGTGGTTCTGGATCAAGCTGATCGGCAAGGCGGTGGCGAGCCTGGACGCGACGCGGCCCGCGCTTGCAGTAGTCAACGAGGTGATGGCACGGCTTGGCGATTCGCGAATGATCTTCGCTTACTACACACGCGAGCGGCTGCAAAGCGATGAAGCGCGCCGCCAGTGGATCGAGCCGGACTTGCAGCCGCTCGATTGTTGAAGGATAAGAAAGCCACGAAGTTCACGAATCAAACAAATGCACACGAATGATGAGCAGCTTCGTGTGCATTTGTCCTCATTTGTGTCATTCGTAGCTTGCTCATCCTTCAAAGGTCGAGCGGCTGCAAGTCCGGCTCGATCCACTGGCGGCGCGCTTCATCGGTTTGCAGCCGCTCGCGCGTGTAGTAAGCGAAGATCATCCGCGAATCGCCAAGCTGCGCCA
>JBBWZK010000189.1:0-8406 GCA_039648975.1 Blastocatellia bacterium | reverse complement strand
TGACCGCGCGATGGTCAGCGCCGAGCGCCATGCGTATGCCGATCTCGTGGGTGCGCTGCGTCACCGCATAGCTCATCACGCCGTAGATGCCGACTGCCGCGAGAATCAGGGCGACGCCCGCGAAGATGGCCAGCAGCGTCGTGCTGAAGCGCGCCCGCGCGACAGACTCCGACATCAGTTGTTCCATCGTATAGACGCTGGCGATGGGCTGATCGTTATCCAGCGCCTGCACGTCGCGCCGCACCGCCGCAACATAGTTCAACGGATCGCCGTCGGTGCGCGCCACGAGCGTCATAAACGGATAGGCCAGTTCGACGTGCGGCCAGTACGACATGGCGCGCACTTCGCCGTCAAGGCCGCTGTGTTTAACATCGCCGACGACGCCGATAATCTCGCTCGGCGTAGGTTTACTGAACATATTGATTTCAATGCGCTTGCCGAGAGGGTCTTCGTCGGGAAACATCTCGCGCGCCAGCGTTTCGTTGATGATGACGACGTGCGACGCGACGGTCTGCTCGCGCTCGTTGAAGGTGCGGCCTTTGATCAGCGGAATGTTCATCGTCTGAAAGTAATCTGCATTGCAGACGCGCGAATCGACCACCGGCTCTTGACCGGGCGGCGGCGCGGGACGCCCGACGACGCTGAATCGGGTGGCCGCGCCCGGCCCTGTGAATGGCAGAAAGTTGACGGCGCTCGCGCTACGCACGCCGGGAACCTGGCGTATGCGGGCGATGGCCTCGCGAAAGAATTGCTCGCTCTGACCCTCGCCGCGATATTTCGCAAAGGGCAGCGACACGCGCACGGTCAGCAGGTTCTTCGGATTAAAGCCCGGATTGACCGATTGCAATCTGGCGAAACTCTTGATCAACAGCCCTGAGCCGATCAACAGCACGAGCGCCATAGCGACTTCGGCAATCACAAACAGATTGCGCAGACGATGCGAACGCCCGCCGCTCATCGCCGCTTTGCCGCCTTCTTTCAATGCCTCAATGAGATTTGGGCGCGATGCTTCCAGCGCCGGCGCAAGACCGAAGACCGAGCCGGTGAGCAGCGACATCAGCATCGTGAAGCCGAGCACGATCAGGTTCAGGCGCGTGCCGCCGGTCGGCAGCAGTTCTTTCGGGCCGAGCGCAAAGAGCGCATCAACGCCCCACATGGCCAGCAGCAACCCTGCCGCGCCGCCCAGGAGAGCGAGTGCCGTGCTCTCGATAAGCAACTGGCGAATGATGCGGCTACGGCTCGCGCCGATGGCCAGGCGAATGGCCATCTCTTTCTGCCGCGAGGCGGCGCGCGCCAGCAGCAGGTTGGCGACGTTGGCGCAGGCGATCAACAAGACGAAGCCGACCGCGCCCAACAGCACCAGCAGCGCCGGCCTGATCTCGCCGGTGAACTGTTCGCGGAAGGCCACCAGATTGACTCCCCAGCCGGTATCGAATTCGGGATATTGCTTTTCGAGCGCGGCAGCAAGCGAGCTCATCTGGCTTTGCGCCTGTTGCTGTGTGACGCCATCTTTCAAGCGCGCGACCGCCATGGCATAACGACCACGCCGCGCGCGGTCATCGTTGCCCAGTAGCATCGGCACCCAGATTTCGGCGCGGTCGCCGGTGTTCGAGCCTTTCTTGACGAACAATTGATAATCGGGCGGCATCACGCCGATGATCGTGTAGATGTCTGTGTTGAGCTTGATCGTTTTGCCGAGAATCTCTTTCTGGCCGCCGAAGCGGCGCTGCCAGAGACTGTAACTCAGAATCACCGAATCCTGCCGGCTGGTCTGTGCGTCGTCCGGCTCGAACGTGCGACCGAGCATCGGTTGCGCGCCGAGCAGGTCGAACATATTAAGCGTGACACGCTGGGCGGCAATCTCTTCAGGATCGGCGACGTCCGTCAGGTTGAGGTGCGTATCGTAGAGCGCCGCCATGTCTTCAAAGACATCGCTCTGCTCTTTCCAGTCGAGGAAGTTGGCCGGCGAGACGACGTTTTGATGCTTGCCGCGAATGCGGTTGTCTTCCCACACCATCACCAGGCGGCTGGCGTCGCGGTAAGGCAGCGGGCGAATCATCACCGCATTGACGACCGAGAAGATGGCGGTGTTGGCGCCGATCCCCAGGGCCAGAGCGAGCGCCGCGACCAGAGTGAATCCGGGACTTTTCAACAGCATGCGTATGGCATAGCGAGCATCTTGCACGAGAGTTTCCATTCGACTACCTCCCCACTTGCGGGATCAGACACTTATAGTTGACTGGTCATTAGCCAAATGGCGTGCCAGTGATGATTTTAGATTTTAGATTTTAGATTTTGGATTGGCCGACGTTGCGCTCGCGAGCGTATGCGCGTCGCTAAGTTTTATTATATCTGTATTTCTGCCGCAGACTGTGGGCCTGGAGGCGCGATGAAACGAGCAGCGCGCGGATCAATCCAAAATCCAAAATCTAAAATCCAAAATCGGCCTGCTGTTCACCTGTGGGATTGCGCTTGTCGAAATCGGGCAGCTTTGCTGGCGGCAATCTTTCGCGCTTGAGTGATGAATTGCGTGATATACTTTCGCGAGAAACCAGGAGGCAACATTGTGGCGGCTAACCTGAAGGACATCCCTCGGCGCTTCTATACGCTAGACGAATACTTCGCGCTCGAACGAACCGGCGATGCACGGTACGAATATTGGCATGGCGATATAGTTTGTATGAGCGGCGGTAGACAACAGCACGTTCGCATTTCCGGCAATGTCTACTTCACTCTTCGCCAACAATTGACGACAGGCCGTTGCGAAGCGTTTACCAGTGATTTACCAATCAAGACGCCACACCTGCCACCTTATCGTTATCCCGATGTCAGTGTTGCTTGCGGCAAGGCAGAGTTTGAAAAGATGGAGGGGATTGACGCGCTCACGAACCCGACGCTAATTGTTGAAGTCCTCTCACCGGCGACCGAAGGTCGTGATCGCCAGGACAAACGCATAGCCTATCAGTCGCTACCCTCTTTGATGGAATATCTGCTGATTGCGCAAGACGCGCCGCACCTTACACATTTCGTGCGCCAGGGGGACACCTGGACGCGCTCAGACTATGCTGACCTTGATGTAGATGTCGCCCTGCCTTCCATCGAATGTGGGCTGGCTATGCGGAAGGTTTATCTCGGCATCGAGTTCAAATGAATTCCATCAGTTTGTGACTGGCTGTTGACGTATCAGGCGCGGCTTGTGACTGACGCGATCTTTGCAACAAGCCGCGCCAAATCTTATACGCTGGTGCGGCGATGCGCGATCAGGCGCAGCAGGCCGTTGATCGCCAGATGCAGGATAATGTAGGCGATCAGCGCGACGATGTACGACAGACGGAAGCGCATCTGCGCCGCCGCCGGGTCATCGACCAGACCGCGAAACGGCGCCAGCAGCGGCCTGGTTATGGCGTTTACAAAACGGTAAAAGCCGGCGTTGCGATTCGCGCCCATCAGATCGAGCAGGATCATCAAGCCGATGAAGGCGTAAATCAGGTAGAACAGATAATCGACCACCTGCGAGATGCGCGCCATGCCGCGCGCCCTGTCGATCTCGGTTTCGGTTTCGACGACCTCGGCGACTGCTTTGTGGCGGAACTGGTCGCCGACTGCATTGGCCTCGGCGCGGTCTACAGGGTCTAGCCGCTCGGCTCGTTCGGCGATGCGCTCGTGAACTTCGCCGCGCACTGCGCCCTTCATCGCTTCGTGATTGGCGATGCGGCGCGATTCGTCAATCGCCAGCTTCTCGTCTTCAACCATAAGTGTGTACCTCGCTAATCAATGCTAATTCAATATCGCCGGCGGGTGATCAGGCTGATGACGGCAACGAACAACGCCGAGCCGATGATCGACCAGATGATCGGAAACGACTCGCCGCCAATGTGAACCCGGAACAAATCCGGCAGCCCGAAGGCGTGCGCCAGATAGGTGCCCAGCAACGCGCCGATGAAGCCGAGCGCAATCGCCACCAGACAACCACCGCGACTGTAACCGGCAATCGCCTGGCCGATAGAGCCGCAAATTCCCGCCACCAGTAACAGGATCAGGAATTGAGTCAGGGTCATTTTCTGCTCTCCTTACCCCGCCTCCTCTGAGCAAGGCCGGTGCCAACCTGCATTGGCGGAGCGGTTTCAATGTTTTCAATGATTTCACTGCCACGTTTGCCCATCATATCAAAATACGATGCGATATTAAATTCGCCCGCGAATAATTTCCATACAGCGCCGTTCAAGTTTTTTTCAAGCGCCGCTCAAGCCGCCTGCAAGAATTGTTCAAGCCTGCCGAGTTAAATTGTCCGCGTTAGAGGTTGAAAAACTTCTCACGGGGGACAAAACAATGAAGAACGATTCGACAAAAAAACGATTCTCGCACATCACGATTCTTATCGTCATCGCCGCCGCGCTGGCCTTGAGCTTGAGCGCCATCCGGCGAAGCTACGGCAACGTCGACCGCAGCGCTGCCTGGGCCTTCGGGCCGTCGGTCGTCGCCCGCGTCGAAGGCCGTGAGATCAACGCGCGCATCTATGACATGTATCTCAAGAACGGCATACAGGCGCTCGGCCTCACGGAAGCAACCGCCGAAGGGCGCAGCAAAATCGCCAAGCTGAAAGAAGGCATCGTCAGCGAATTGATCGACCGCGCCTTGATCGAAGCGGAAGCCGAACGGCGCGGCTTCGCGATTGCGGCGGACAAGCTCGAAAGCCGCTACCGCCAGCGCGTCGAAGAGATGGGCGGCCCGGACGCCTATCGCGCTTATCTGAATGAAGCGAAGATTACCGATGCAGATTTCCGCCATATCGTCACAGGCGAACTCTACGGCGAGATGGTGCAGCAGGAACTGAGCCGTGACCTGGCAGTCGAGCAGTCGGAAGCGCAGGCGTTTTACGATAAGGAAAAATCGAATCCGAATTACGCCGCGCTCTTCGTCGAGCCGGAGGGCGTGCGCGCCAGCCACATTCTCATCAACGCCCGCCCCTTGCAAATTCGCAGCGAACTGCAAGCCGGAGGCACGCGCGATCAGGCGCAGCTTGACCGCCGAGTTGCCGAAGAAATGAATAAGCGCCGTCAGCGCGCCGCTGACCTGCTCAGTCAACTGCGGCGCGGCGCGAACTTCGCGGAACTGGCGCGGCGCTATTCGGATGATCCAGGCACGCGCGAACGCGGCGGCGACCTGGGACGCTTTACACGCGACACGCACACACCGCGTTTCGACGCGGCGGCCTTCGCCTTGAAGCCCGGCCAGTTGAGCCAGGTCGTCGAAACAGACTACGGCTTTCACGTAATAAAAGTCGCTGAACATCAACCTGAGCGCGCTCGCCGCTTCGATGAGGTGCGCGCACAAATCGACCAGCAACTGCTCGCCCGCAAGCGCGCCGAGCGGTTGACCTCATGGCTCGAAGCGCGCCGCCGCTCTGCCAACGTCTTGATCAACCATTCCTATAGCGCCGGTCAAGTGGAGACAGGCGGAAACCGATAACTGGAAATTAGAAAGAATATTGGAGGCTGAACACATGATTCGCAGATTCACATTTCGCACATTCATTCTGGCGCTGGCGCTGACTCTGAGTGCCGTGCTCACGCAGGCGGCGAAGCTGTCGCCGACACTTCAGACCACGCTTGCCTCAGCCGCTAATAGCGCTTCGGTCGGCGTAGTGATCGTATCCTTCAACACCAACAATGGACTCAATGATACACACCTGTCGATATTGCGCGGCCTTGGTCTGACCAAAGGCATCAGGCTCAATCGCCTAGGCATGGTCGCTCTGCCTGCGACCGCAGGGCAGGTGCGTGCGCTTTCAGGCAACTCGGCGGTGCGCTCGATCTGGTCGAATGACCGGCTCTACTACTTCATGAATCAGGCGCGCATGCTGGCCGGCGTCGACCGCTTGCGGCAGGACAGCCAGTTGACGCTCGCCAACGGCGGCTTGCCGGTGTCGGGCGCAGGCAACTTCGCCGTCGTCATCAACGATTCGGGCATTGACGCGACGCGCAGCGATTTGCAGTACGGCCCGCACGTCATCCAGAACGTCCAGCTTCTCACAGACACAGACACGCTCGCAGGCTTCACGTCGCTACTGGCGATTGAGAATCAGCCGAACACCGATTCGCACGTCGGCCACGGCACACACTGCGCCGGCATCGTCAGCGGCAACGGCCAGATGTCCGGCAACTTATATGCGGGCGTCGCGCCGGGCGCCAAGCTCATCGGCTGCGGCTCCGGTTACGGCCTGTTCGTGCTGAATGCGCTCGGCGGCTTCGAGTGGTCGCTGGCCAATCAATTCACCTATAACATTCGCATCATCTCGAACTCGTGGGGTTCGAGCGGCCCGTTTGATCCGAATAACCCGGTCAATCTGGCGACCTACACAGCTTATCAGAACAACATCATCTGCGTGTTCGCCGCCGGCAACAGCGGCCCAGGTAAGGGAACTTACAATCCGTATGCGAAAGCGCCGTGGGTGATCGGCGTCGCGGCGGGCACCAAAGAAGGCGGCTTGGCGAGCTTCAGTTCGCGCGGCACGCCGGCCAGCCAACGGCTTGGCAACAGCGATCCGAATGACGACTTCGATGCGCCGACGATTACCGCGCCGGGCACGGGCCGCGAGTTCGATAGCGATGCGGCGAAGTTCAGCGCCGCCATCGTGTCCGTGCGCGCCGTCAGCAACGTTGTGGCGAACGGCCTGACCGACGATACAGAGATTCCTGTGGCCTACCTGCCGTTTTACACGCAGATCAGCGGCACGTCTATGGCGACGCCGTTTGTCGCCGGCACGGTGGCGCTGCTGCTCGACGCCGATGCGACGTTGACGCCGGACGAGGTCAAGCAGATTCTCACGCAGACGGCGAGCCGTATGCCGGGCTTTGATGATTTCGAAGTTGGCGCGGGCTACATCAACGCTTATGCGGCGGTCGATAAAGCCTTCAATCGCAGCAAGCCTTACGGCCAGACGTTCAATCACACCTTCAACGCGCAGTTCACCATCAATGACGCCGCACCGCAATCGCTGCACGTTGATTACACGCCGGCAGCGCTGCCCGGCCCGACTTCAGCCAACGCCCGCACGTTCACGGTTGACGAAGGGATGAGCGTGCTCGACGTATACGCCACCTTCGACACAGCCTTGCAGGACGGCGAAGGCAATACCATCGGTATGCTGGTCACAGACCCGAATGGTCAGACCTATTCCAGTGGTATCGCCCTGCCGATTCTCGATAGCCCGACGCGCGAAGTCGTCGTCAAGAATCCAGTCGCCGGCCCGTGGACAGTTGAGGTGCGCGGCGTGCGCGGCCTGGCGACTGCGCCGAATGTAAGCTTGCCTACATCAGGCGTAGCGGCTCCCGGCCCGGTCGATATTACCGTGACGCAGCAGCAATTCATCCTCGCCCAGGTGCCGGATATTCGCGGCCACGTGGCGCAAGAAGAGATCGAGACGGCGTTGAAGAACCGCCAGATGGATACCTTCGCGGACGGCAACTTCTATCCCGATCTGAACGTCACGCGCGAAGACTTTGCCACCTATCTCTACCTGAACACGCCGTTGCGTCAATCGTTGGCCGCGACGCCGCGCTACACTGATGCGACGGGCAGCCTGCGCGGCCTTGCCGAAGCGGTGACGGCCAGTGGCTCGACGCTGCGCGATTATAACTTCACACCGGCGGGCGTGATGAGCCCAATCGGCACAATTTTCAAAGGGTCAGGTGAGATCAGCCGGGTTGATCTGGCGGTGGCGCTGGTGCGTGCCCTCGGCCTCGACACGGAAGCCAAAGCCAAGGCCGGCACGAACGTGACCGTGATCTACAGCGGCCAGACGCTGACGCTGACGGATAACGCCAGCATCCCTGCGGCGCAGCGCGGTTACGTGCAGTTGGCGCTCGACAAAGGCATCCTGCAAGCCTACTTCTCTTTGGAGCAGGGGCTGTTCGACGTGCAGCCGACTTTGAAAGCCCGCGTCAAGCCGGCTGACCCGGTGACGCGCGCCTGGCTGGCCTATGCGTTCGATCATTATCGCCAGCACTTCGTCGCCGGCAACTAAGCTCTACGGTTTGTCCCCTTCGGTCTGGGGAGCGGCGTGGGAAGTTTGAGCCGCTCGCCGGGCCGCCCTGAAGCGCAGCCACGCACAGCCGTGAGCTGCGCTTCTTTATTTTGTGCAAGCAAGCGGGTGCAGGATTCTTTCGACAGGTGCAGCCCTTAGCTTGCGCCGCCCTTTGGTGCGCCGCCGCTAAATGATTGCAAAGGCGCGCGGCGAATCGATCATCGGCGTTGGCCTGCGCCTTGCAATGTTGACGGATGAGCAACCGCAACGTTGCTCCATTCCAAAAACGATGAGAGTCGTTTCGGTCTAACACGCGCACCGTTTTGCCCGCAGCGCGACTGTATCGGCGAAGCCAAAGCTCTCGCTTACCGTCGCGCTCG
>JBBWZK010000278.1:0-7617 GCA_039648975.1 Blastocatellia bacterium | reverse complement strand
GAGGTCGAGAATATCACCTTTCTGGCGACCCGTGATGGGCAACTTGAGCCGAATCCGCCCGGCACGGGACTCTTCACCAACTCGAAGCTGAACGCCTACGAGATCTATACAGCGGATACCTGGCGCGTGAAGCCCTCGCTGACGTTGAGCTACGGTCTGCTGTATGAATGGCAGGTTCCGCCTGTAGAAAAAGAAGGCAAGCAGACCGTCATCATTCGCCAGGACACGGGTGAACTCCTGAATCCGAAGGACTATCTCAGGCAAAAGTTTGACGATGCGGCGCAGGGCAAAATCTTCAATCCGGTGCTGGCGTATGTGCCCATCAAAGATACTGGCCGCAAGGGCACGTTCAACACGGATCGAAAGAATTTCTCGCCGCGCTTTGCTTTTGCCTGGAATCCCTCGTTCCACAAAGGCTTGCTTGGCAAGCTGCTGGGCGAGCAAAAGACCGTCCTGCGTGGTGGCTATTCGATGCTCTATGATCGAATCAACACCATCCAGACGATCACTGTGCCGACGCTCGGAGTCGGATTCGCGCAAACCTTGCAGACCGGCGCGGCGAAGAATGCGGCCGGGCAGCCCTTCCGCGCAGGCATTGACGGCCCCTTGCCGCTGCCGGCTGCGCCGCCGATTAAGACGCCCATCGTTCCGGGCGTCAATGCGCCAAGTGAGGTCTTGTCTTTTGTCGTTGACCCGTTCATCACGGTGCCGCGCAATCACACGATTGATTTCACGGTGCAGCGAGAATTGCCTGGCCATATGATCCTCGAAGTGGGATACATTGGCCGCTTGGGGCGCAACCTCTATCAGAGCGTCAACCTCAATCAGGTGCCGTATAACTTCAAAGACCCGGCCTCCGGCCAGACCTTTGCCGAGGCATTCGATAAATTGGCGGATCAGCTTCGCGCCAAAGTCCCCGCAGCATCGGTCACCCCGCAGCCCTGGTTTGAGAACCTGTTGCCCAAGCTGGCTCCGGTCGCCGGCAGCCGCACGGTGGCGTTTGCTGCGGGTTCAACCGCCAACATCATCAACGGTAATCTGAGCAGCGTGTTCTCAACCATCGATAGGTTTGCGGCGCAGCCGTTCAATGACTTCGGTCAGGCCACAGAGTTGTTCTTCCGCACCTCTCTAGGCCGCTCCAACTATCACGCTCTGGTCGTGACCTTGCGCAAGCGTTACACCAACAACCTGACCTTCGATTTGAACTACACGCTGTCGCGCTCGCTCGATCAGGTCGGCGTTGTGCAAAACATCGCCAACCTGCTGCCCAACTCGTTCAACCTCGATGCCGAGTACAGCCCGTCGAACTTTGATGAGACTCACATTTTCAACAGCAACTGGGTCTATGATCTTCCCTTTGGCAAAGGTCAGCGTTTTGCCAGCACCGGAAACTCGTTGCTCAGTCGGCTCGTTTCAGGATGGTACACGGCAGGGATATTCCGCGCGGCCAGCGGCTTCCCGCTCTCCATCGTGCAAGGCAGCAACGTCTGGGGCGGCAGCCTGCTGTTGGGGACGAACTCAGGGGCGATAGGCTTGGGCGGCGCGGACTTCGGCACAGGCGTCCATAGCGGCGTGCCCGGCTCGAACAACACAGGCACCGCCGGAAATCCGGCTGCCAAAGGAACCGGGCTCAACATCTTTGCTGATCCTGACGCCGTCTTGAATGCCGTCAGGCGCGTCCATCTCAGCGAGGATACTCGAAGCGGGCGCAATGCGCTTCGCGGTCTCGGATTCTGGCAGGCTGACATGACGATTGGCAAATCAACCACGATCACTGAAAGGGTGAAACTACGCCTTTCGATTGATCTGGTCAATGTCTTCAACCACGTCAACTTTACGGATCCGACAATCAGCTTACAGTCGCCATCGAGCTTTGGCGTCATCTCGACGCAACGCATCAGCGACTTGCAGAACATCTTCCCGCGACGTGTTCAACTCAGCGGGCGCATCGAATTCTGATTCTCGATAGTGTTTCGTTTCCTGTGCGGCGGGTTTCGATTGGAACCCGCCGCTTTTTTTGAGCGAACAGTTGAACGATCACTTCACTAATTCGCTTCGATAAACGACGCCGCCTTTGATCACGAAACCAACTCGTTCAAGCAGGGTAATGTCTTTCAAGGGATCGCCGGGGACGGCCACGAGATCAGCGTATTTGCCTTTCTCGATACTGCCGACACGATCCTGCCAGCCGATGATTTCGGCGTTCAGGCTGGTCGCTGAAACAATGGCCGACATGGGAGATTCGCCAAGCGAAACCCGTATGACAAGTTCCTTGGCATTCTCGCCGTGCGGTATCACTGCCGAGTCGCTTCCGACGCCGATGGGAATGCCGGCGGCAAGCGCGCGCTTAAATCCGGCAATCTCAATACTGCGGAGCTGTCTGTCGCGCTCGATCTCGGATTCAGGTATGCCATGCGCCCTGCCCTCTCGCTGAATCACTTCACTGGTGTAGAGCGTCGGCACGTAGAAAGTTTTGCGCGTCGCTTTGAGCATCCGCACAGCCTCGTCATCGAGAAACGTGCCGTGATCAACCGTGCGCACGCCGGCGCGAATCGCTGCTTTGATCCCTTCGATGCCGTGCGCGTGCGCCGCCACCTGCCTGCCCCAGCGATTCGCTTCGGTCACGGCAGCCTGAATCTCTGCGTCCGAATATTGCTGCGCCCCTGGATGAATGCCCTTTGAGAGCACCGCGCCGGTGACGAGAATCTTGATGAAATCGGCTCCGTATTTGAGGTTGGTGCGCACCGCTTTCACGACTTCGTCAGGGCCGTCCGCAAGGTTTCTGACGAGAGGCACATCGACGTAGATAGAGAACTGCCGCGCATCGCCCGCGCCGCCGGTTGAAGAGACATAGTTTCCCGCCACCAGCAGCCGAGGGCCGGGCACCGCGCCTTCATCAATGGCGTTGCGCAGATCAACATCCACGTAAGGCCAGGTCGGCCCCATATCGCGGCAGGTGGTGAATCCGGCCAGCAACGTGACCCGCGCATTGTGCGCGCCCCAAAGCGCGTTATGGCCCGGCGTCGTTTTAACCAGCGCCTCTTCCCAGTTCGTCCCGTACCTGTCTGTGAGATGCGTATGCAGATCGATGAGCCCCGGCAACAAGGTCGCGTTGCCCAGGTCGATGACCCTGGCGTCCTTAGGCACTGCCAATTGCGTCCCGACTTCGATGATCCTCTCGCCCTCAATGCGAACCATCGCCGGCGCGAGCGGCGGGCCGCCACGCCCATCAATCAAGCGCGCTGCTTTAATGACGATTTGCTGATCGGCGATAGGGTTCGCTTGCGAGAAGCTCAAAGCAGCCAGTGCCAATACGAGGGCGGTAATAACAAGAACTCTCATCATGGCTCTCCCCTCTCAAAGCACGCCCAACTGCTTGAGCAAACTCCCTGTGTCGAAATAGACATTCTCACTCGTGAGCTTGCCCGCTTCGTCGAACTTATAAACCGTGCAGACGGCGACTGCCATCTGGCGGCCTGTGGCGGCAATTCCCTGCCACTCGCCTGTGTGCGTGCCGCTCACGACCTGCTCCAGGATGATGGCCTCGTCGCTGACATAGCGTTGCGTTTCCTCTATGCGCAGATCAGAGAAGCCGCCCTTTTCGCCGAATCCCAGTCCTTCATGCAGCATGCGTATTCGGTCGTGGCCGCTCAAAGGCAGGCCGTTAAAGACCAGCACGCCATGCTCGGTGAATGTCTGCATAATCGCATTCACATCATGCGCGTTCTCGGCTTGAAGATGTTCTTCCAGGCCTCTGGCGCGAGTTTGTTGCTGACTTAGTGAAAGGTTTTCCGACATCGTGCATTCCCCCGGGGGCCATCATACTATCTCTCAGCGAGACGGTCTAACAGCGCATCGTATTTCATCATCTGATTGCTGCGCTGAGCGACCATGCAAATTGTCCCTGCCCCTCGGTTCTGTCATAATCGCTTCGACGAAGCATTATGACGAACGACGACCCGGCCACTGAAAAAATCTGGCAATTGATTACCCTCGCGGTCGCGCGCGAAGCGGAAGAAACGGCGAGCGCCCTGTTGTTCGACGCAGGCACGAACGGCGTCATCACGCTTGAAGAGAGCGACGATGCCGTAAAGCTCGGCGCGTACTTTGATGCCGAGGCCGATGCCGAAGAGATCGCCCACGACATCGAAGCGGCGTTTGCGCGGGCCGGCATTCGCTCGTCGCTGATGAGCATGGCGATTACCGCGGTTGCCGATCAGGACTGGATGCAGAAGTGGAAAGAAGGCTTTGCGCCTATTGCCATCGGCGAACGCCTGATGATCGCGCCGTCGTGGAAAATACCTGAAGCAAGCGAACGCAGTGTCATTCAAATTGATCCGGGAATGGCGTTCGGCACGGGCACGCACGAAACGACGCGAATGTGCCTTGAATTACTCGAAGCGCACTGGCGCGGCGGGCGAATGATCGATGTCGGCACAGGCACGGGCATTCTTGCCATAGCCGCAGCCCGGCTGGCGCACGGCTCCGAGATTATCGCGATTGACATTGACCCGCTCGCCGTTAAAGTGGCGCGCGAAAATATCGACATTAACCATGCAAGCGCCACCATAGACGTCCGCGAAGGCCAGCCTGCCAGCTATGCCGGCGAGGCGTTCGATGTGGTCGTCGCCAATCTCACCGCTGAAGTGATCATCGCCTTAATATCTGATCTCATCGGCTGTATGGCAACGTCCGGCACACTCATTCTTTCAGGAATCTTGACGACGCTCGCCGCAGACGTTGAGCGCGCTTTGAAAGAAGCCGGCCTGAGTATCATTGAGCGGCGCGAAACGGGCGAATGGACAGCGCTGGTCGCCGCGCCGGGAGCAGCATAATGCAGCGCCGCCGCTTCTATGCCGTGCCCGACGCCATCAGCGATTCTGTAATTTACCTTGCAGGCGACGAAAGCCATCATCTGGCGCGCGTGCTGCGGCTGCGCCAGGGCGACGAAGCCTTTGCCTTTGACGGCTGCGGACGCGAATACCGTTGCCGCGTGGCAGCGGTTGACGCACATCGCGCGCAGCTTGAAATCATCGAAGCGCTCGCCGACAAGGTCGAATCGCCAATCGATCTGATGCTGGCGCAGGCGCTGGCAAAAGGCGAGAAGTTCGATCTCATCGTGCAGAAAGCCACAGAGCTTGGCGTGCGCTCTATCGCGCCGCTGATCACCGAAAACGTCGATCTCAGGTTGAGTGACGAGCGTGCAGAAAAGCGCGCCGAGCGATGGCGGCGCATCGCGCTCGAAGCGTTGAAACAATCAGGAGGCCGCCGTCTGGTTGACATACAGCAGCCGGTGGCGCTCGCCGACTTCATCGCTTCAACCGCAATGAATGAAAGATCAACCACCGAGCCAATGCTTGCCGCGCATCAGCAATCCGCGCTGCTGGTCTTCAGCGAGCGCGGCGGCATGTCGATCAACGACGCGCTCAGTAAAGTAAACCACAGCGAGCGTATCATCGCTCTGGTTGGCCCGGAAGGCGGTTGGAGCGATCAGGAGATTGATTTGCTTGAATCGTGCGGCGCAACCTTCGTCACGCTCGGCCCGCGCATTGTCAGAACCGAGACCGCCGCGCTCGTCGCCGTGACGTTGATCCAACACCGGCTCGGCGATCTTTCAAGAAGGTAGATGGAAGGGTTCAGGTTCAAATCGCATCTGCAAAGATAGCCACAGAGTCACCCCAGTCACAGAGATATTAAAAACTAAAGGACTGATGAAAGAGGGGGTATTAAATGCCTCTGTGACTGGGGTGACTCTGTGGCTTTGCTTCTGCTTCTTCAATCACGCGACAGGACGTGTGAACGAAAATTCGTTTGATTCCTGGCCGTCGGAATTTCTCACCTGAAGCATGATGGTCTGTCCCGGCGTAATCTTGTTGCCTGACTTCCTGGCGATTAACAGGCTGGTCGGATTCGCGTCATCAGGGAAAGTCTTCTTCTGCTTCACGCCATCCATAAGCAGTTTTACGCCGGAATCGAAGTTCTCGCCGAGCACGAGCAACTGCTTGCCTGACACCGTCGCATTCAGAATCTGCGGCGGTGTGCTCGGCGTGATGGTGATGCCTTCGAGCGAGATGTCGAGGGTTGCGGCGTAGCCCTGACCGCTTGCCGTCGGGGTCAGCAGCAGTTGTGACCCGCCGCCGTTATAGATGCCGTCGCGGCTGTTCGACGTGTCGGCATTGCCCTTGGTATTGTAAGGGCTTTTTGTGTAGACCTGATTATTGATGCTGTCAGGGAAAAAGAATTGCGAGGTGAACTCATAGGTCTTCTGCGAGCCGGCAAACAGGCGAATCTTGAAGTGTATGTGAACGGCTCTGCCGCTGTACCAGCCCGGATAGATCGTCGTGAACTGTGCGGCCCCGCTGCTGTCTGTCACCTGATAGCCGCGCAGGAATTTCTGGCCGCGCGCGCCGGCGACATCCGAATAAGTGCCCAGCGCGTCGCAGTGCCATACGTCTACGTAGGCGTTGGGCAACGGCACGCAGGAGCTACCGCTCACGGCGCTGACGTTGAAGTTTAGAATCAGCGGCACGCCCGGCCTGAGAGCGCCGGTTGTCGGATCTGTGCGGATGTCAGAGCGATTAAGCTTCTCATCGACGAAGTAAGGGCCTTCGGTCAGTTGAGGCCGCACCACGCAGGAAGCGGCGCTGGCCTCTGCCGACAGGCCGCGACGACCGACGGGCAAGCGTTCAATCAATCGCCCGCCGGATAATCCGACAAGCGCCGACGCGCCCGCCGCCCCAAGAAGGCGTAGCGTCGCGCGCCGGCTAAGTAACTGCTTCGACATGTCTTTTTTCATTCTCTCTTCCATTCTGTTCTGAACCTGGTTGTAGCTTTAGCGCGATTGAGAATCTCTCGCGCCTTATTCTGCAAATCGTCTTACTCGATACGTCTACTAGAACGTTAATTATAGCGATCCGTGTGTTAAGTGTTTGTCAACGCCGGGTGAAGTTTTGTCAGGAAATGGCGAGCTTTTTTCTGGATTCGCTAGGTGGCGTCTGACTATGATTAAAAGCGCAATGAGCGAAACCCAATTCTATAACCGCGAACTCGAAACGCTTGAGCGCGAGCGCTTGCGCGACTGGCAAAGCGAGCGGCTGCGCTTGCTCATGATGGAGCTGGCGAGCAACGAGTTCTATCAGGCCAAAGCGCGCGCCGCCGGCCTCAAGCTTGAACAGATCGAGCGCCTCGAAGACCTCAATGCCCTGCCCTTCACGACGAAAAGCGAACTGGTCGCGGAGCAGACGGCGCAGCCGCCGTTCGGCAGGCTGTTGACTTATCCGCTCAGTAGCTATGGCTACTTTCATCAAACATCGGGAACGACGGGCCGTCCGCTCAGATGGCTGGACACGCGGGAAAGCTGGGACTGGTGGAGGCGCTGCTGGGGCGCGGTGTATCGTGCGGCAGGCATCAATGCGGGCGATACGGTCTTCTGCGCCTTTTCGTTCGGGCCGTTCATCAGCCACTGGACGGCGATTGCCGGCGCGTGGCACGTCGGCGCGATGGCCATCTCCGGCGGCGGCATGAATTCGGAGCAAAGATTACAAACGCTGATTGACAATCGCTGCACCGTGCTGATCTCAACGCCGACCTATGCGCTGCATCTGGCCGAAGTCGCCG
>JBBWZK010000163.1:0-10466 GCA_039648975.1 Blastocatellia bacterium | reverse complement strand
CCCCACCCCCCCCCCCGCTACATGGGAAACCCGTTTGAAGACTGCTCTGGTGATCACGCAAAGCTAAGGAAATAGCCTAACAAAGAATGTTATCCGTTACATGATTTTTCTTAACAAGGAGGAGCCCTTATGGAATCGCCAAAACACTTCCTTATGAATTCAGTTAGTGTGGTTGTGCTCCTTTCCGTTTCAGCCCTGGCTTTGGTTATAGGCACGTCAGGAGCAAAGCAGGCAAATAGCATAACAACTCAAAATAAGACTCCACGATTTCAAAACAAGACCCGTGCATTCGATGTCATTCAAACGAGTGACCTCATGCAAGCAAAAGCTAGCAACAATAGCGTAAAGTTATTGCTTAGAAATGGTTACGATAAAAATATCACTGCCTTTGCTCTGTCTGTAAATGGATTAATAACTATGATGGATTTTGTTTATAGTGAAGGTGAAGATTATCGTGGAATATTTCCTGGAACAATTTATACACATGATCTCGCCTTTGCTCGTCCTGATAATCCAAACATCGCCGCTCAACAAAACCTCGATATCAATATTCTTGCCGTAGTCTTTGACGATAAAAGTAGTGATGGAGATCCAAACCCAATTACAGCAATTCTAAATGCGCGACGGGAAAGCAAAGCACAACTTACTAGTATGGTTCAATTGCTGAACAACGCTCTAAATTCAGCGAAAACCACTGATAATACCGTACTTGATAGACTAAAATCCCAAATCTTATCTCTTCCTGTTAACTCACAATTCTCCGATGAAAAGGAAGATGCGTTACGATGGCTCGACCGGCATAACAATTTGAACCCTCGGCAAAGAATAGAGCATCTTAAAGAGACTTGCGAGAACCTTCTTGTGAGGCTGTAAAAACGAAGAGCTTGCTCTGGGCAATTAAGCCACAACTAAGGATTCCTGGAAAGGAGAGAAGTATGGCAAGGCTATGTGTGTCCTTTTTACTAACTCTATTATGGTGCGTACCCTATAGTGTCAATGCTTGTACACCCTCTTGGTATCTTCTTGTAGATGATGATAACTATTCGGGTTGTGGATACGGTACTGGATATGCCTTTACCAAAACATCACATTGGAAGATTACCTGGGATTGTCTGGACTACTGGATCGATATGAGTGTTGCTTCGAAGGGTAATTGTAGGCCGGAGTGCGGAGGATGCTGGCCAGCATTTGAAACTCCTTTTATCGATACAACTGGGGCTGCTTCTGGCTACGCAGGGGCTTGGGTACAGAGAACTCGTTATTCAAATTGCGACCCGGGTACTGGCACGTGCGGATATGGACCACGATTGTCGCATGCTTATCCTCCCGCGTATTGCTGTGCTTGCCCCCAACTGTCCCCACCATGTAACCAATCTGGTCAGACTTCCTGTGGATACAAAGATCTTTGTACATTCCCTAATAATGGAGGCTGTCCACAGGGATGTTATGCACAAGACAATTGCTGTGTAAAGAGTTCGCCAATCCTTATAGACATAAGGGGCAATGGATTCGATTTAACAGATGTGGCTAATGGCGTTGATTTCGATATAGCAGGGAGCGGAACGCAGAGGCGCATGGCTTGGACGGCATCTGGTTCAGATGATGCATTCCTTGTGCTTGACCGTAATGGCAATGGCACTATAGATAATGGCACTGAATTATTTGGCAATTTTACGTCACAGCCTCCATCAACTGACCGCAATGGCTTTCTCGCTTTGGCTGAGTATGATAAGCCACAAAATGGTGGCAACGGTGATGGTCAGATAGATGCTCGTGATGCCATATTTTCATCATTGCGACTCTGGCAGGACACAAATCACAATGGCGTCTCAGAGCCGAATGAATTACACACGCTGTCATCGCGTGGCTTGGCAATAATAGAGCTTGACTACAAAGAATCAAACCGCACTGACCAGTATGGCAATCAATTCAAGTATCGGTCAAAAGTCAAAGACATACACGGAGCACATTTAGGCAGGTGGGCCTGGGATGTCTTCTTTGTCAGCCAATAATTTTCCTGAATAATCAACCGACTAATCGAAGCGGCTCCAATCGGGGCCGCTTCTTCAGCTTTGAATGAAATCAACTCGCCGTCGTCATCGCGGGTATTCGATTAGCGGATTTCAAAATGACTAGCTTCACTTGGGTGTCGGTTTTGGCTCGCAGGTGAGCTTCTCGATTTCATTGTTGATCTCGCCGCCGAGCAGGATAACCAGGCCCATCAAGTACAGCCAGAGCATCAGCACAATCACCGCGCCGAGCGAGCCATAGGTGGCACTGTAACTCGGCGCAAAGCGCAGATAGAGCGAAAACAACCACGAAGCCAAACCGGCGGCAATGGCCGCAAAGAAAGCGCCGGGCGTCATCCAACGGCAGCGGCCTTTCAAGTCAGGCCCGAAGCGATAGATCGTCGCCGTCGCCATGCTTAACAATCCCAGGCCGAGAAGATAATCGACTGCCGTCCACCATCCCAGCCAGCCTTCGCTGATGCCCAGCGCGTGCCCAAGCCACGCGGGCAGCCGGTCGCTGAGCATGATGATCGCCGAGCCGATGATGACCACCAGCGACAATCCGACGGTCAATCCGAGAGCGATCAAACGCACCTTCCAGTAGCTGCGCGTTTCCCTCACTTCGTAGGCGCGATTGAGCGTGTCGATCACCGCAGCAGTGCCCGTCGAGGCCGCCCACAAGGTTCCGAGCACGCCGAACGACAGCCAGCCGCCGCCGCGATGGCTCACCACGTCCTGTATCGTTTCGTTGACTAGCCGCATGGCATCGGCTGGAGCAATCCGGCGAAGTTCGTGAAAGATGCTCTCCTGTAAATTGGGAATAAAGCCGACCAGGCTGGTCAGAAAAATCAGCATGGGAAAGAGCGCCAGCAGAAAGTAATAGCCCAGTTCGGCGGCTGCGCCGAAGATGTTATCTTCGTTACTTTCTCGCCAGACACGGCGCGCGACACGCTTGATCACTTGCAGGCTGAAGTCGAGTTTACGCATGTAAACCTCCTTCGGGCCGGCGACTCGGATAACATCCTTTGCCCCGGTTTACTGCTGGATTGTGGCGTCCAAGCTCTGAAGCAGAAGACTCACTTTCACATCAAACACAGCTTGGTGAAAGCGGCTGGCAGGTCAGCTTTGATAGGCAACTCAACAAGGCTCAATGACAACACCCGCGCAGTGCGATGAATGTCCGGCTCTACCAGGCCGCTCTGATCGGCAAGCGGCGCGCTAGAGCCGGACATTCATCGCGCGATTGACAAAGACATTCGCGGGCAACCAGCCATCGGGCTGATCGCCTATCCTTACCATATCTGGCAGCGGTCGCTCGGCGGTCGCACCATTGCCTCACCGGCCTTGCAATGGAAGGCTTCGGCAAACTCAGGCATGTTCGAGAGCGGCCCGTTGACGCGGAAGCGCCCGAGCGGATGCGGGTCCGTCTGGGTTTGCAGGCGCGCGTACTCCGGTCGCACGTTGCTCGCCCAGATTTGCGCCCAGCCTAAGAAGAAACGCTGTTCCGGCGTGAAGCCATCAATCTCCTTCGGACGCGGCTTGCCTTCCAAAGACTTCTTGAAGGCCGCATACGCCAGCGTTAAACCGCCGAGATCGGCGATGCTCTCGCCGGCAACGAGCTTGCCGTTTTCGTGCAGGCCGGGTTCGACTTCGTAGCTATCGAATTGCTTGACGATGCAGTCCGTGCGCTGCTGGAAATTCTTCAAGTCGTCTGCCGTCCACCAGTTTTCCAGATTGCCCTGCGCATCGAACTTCGCCCCCTGATCGTCAAAGCCATGCGTCATCTCGTGGCCGATGACCGCGCCCATGCCGCCGTAGTTGATGGCGTCATCGGCCTGCGGATCAAAGAACGGCGGCTGCATGATGCCTGCCGGAAAGACGATCTCATTCATCGACGAATTGTAGTAAGCGTTGACCGTCGGCGGCGTCATTCCCCATTGCGTGCGATCTACGGGCTTGCCAATGCGGCCCAGATTGTAGTTGAAAGCGAAGTGATTGGCGGTCAGGACGTTCAGCACGTAAGGGCCGCGATCAATGCTGAGGGCCGAGTAATCGCGCCACTTGTCGGGATAGCCGATCTTTTTGGCAAAGGCTTCGAGCTTGGCGGTGGCGCGCTGGCGCGTCGGTTGGCTCATCCAGGCAATCGTCGTCAGGTCGCTCTTCAAGGCGGCGATCAGGTTGCCGACCATCTGGAGGGCGCGCGCCTTGGCTTCCGGCGTGAATGTCTTGCGAACGTAAATTTCGCCCAGAGCTTCGCCGAGCGAGCGGTCTGTAGCGCGGACCACACGTTTCCAGCGCGGCAACATCTCCTGCGTGCCGGTCAGCACTTTGTTGAAGTTGAAATCTTCCTGCTCGAACTTCGACGAAAGATAGGGCGCGGCCACGTCGATGAGACGCCAGCGCAGGTAGGTCTTCCAGTCCGCTGGCGCGATGTCTGTAAGAGCTTTATTGACCTCCTTGAAGAACTCAGGATTGTCTATGTTGACCGTGGTGATCTCAGGATGGTTGATCTGCTTGAAATAGGCCGGCCACGAAAAATTCGGCGTCAACTCCTTGAGCTGCGCCACTTCCATCTTGTGATAGACCGCCTCCGGTTGGCGACGCTGTACGCGCGTCATAGAGACCTGCGCCAGCCGTGTCTCGATGCTCATGACCACTTTCGCCTCGGCTGCCGCTTTATCGGCATCATCACCGAGCAGCGCAAACATATTCTGCACATGGCCGGCATAGGCGTCGCGCACCTGCTTCGATTTCGCATCGTCCTTCAGGTAATAGTCGCGGTCGGGCAGTCCGAATCCGGCTTCGCTGGCTTGCGCAATGACCTGCGTGCTGTTTTTGAAATCCTGTCGCGCGCCAAAAGCGAAAGGCGCGCGCACGCCGAAACTCTGCAACCGCGAGATGGCCGATTGCAGCGAGGCCACGTCGGTGATTTTGTCTATGCGCTCGAATTCACCGGCAAGTGGCTTAATGCCTTCCGCCTCGATCTTCGCCGCATCCATGCCGCTGGCATAGAAATCGCCGATCTTTTTTTCATTGCCGGCTTTGGCAGACCTGGCGGCGTCTTCGAGAATCTCGTGCAGCTTTTGCTGATTCTGCTCGTCGAGCTTATTGAAATTGCCCCATCGCGGATAGGCCGCCGGTATGGGATTGTTGGCGATCCAGCCGCCGTTTGCGAACTTGTTAAAGTCTTCGCAGGGCTTACAGGTTTTATCGAGATTCGCCGGATCGAAGCCGTGAACCAGAGAATCTTGATGGCTTGCGGTCGCACGATCCGCATCTTTCAGATGCTGACCGGCGATGGCAGCAAATAATTGTGGCGAAACAAAGGTCACCAGCATGGCGACCACACCCAATGTTCTTAGACGCATAAGATTTACCTCGATTGAAATGAAATTTCCTGAACAAATCCGAAGAAACAGCTTAAAGTTTATGATAGCAGTTTGCCGCCGGTCATGCAGCCACGCGAAGCACGTCAAGGGTTGCTGAAGTCATCAGTCCCGTAGGGACGAAATGTTTATAGTGACGAGCATCAAAAAGAATCCCCAGCCCCGACGGGGCGAGATGTCAACATTGCGCTCCTAGCGGAGCTTGGATTCTTTTGGCCGGTGGTTCTATAAACATTTCGTCCCTATGGGACTGGCACCAGGCAGAAGCGCCGCGTTCCAGCAAACCAGACGGGCTTCGGCTACCCGGCTCTCTGCATGATTGAGTAGCGCCTGAACCTCTCTTCAAAGCAGCGAGCGAATCCAGCCGCCATCGACGGCAATCGAACTGCCTGTGATATAGCTCGCGCGCTCTGAGACAAGGAACGCCGCGAGCGCCGCGAACTCGCGCGGCTCGCCCAAGCGCTGCATAGGAATGGCGGCTTCCCATCGCGCGCGGACTTCTGCCGGTGTGATCTCTTCTTTGGCCGCCAGGGCGTCGGCCAGTTGTTCAACGCGTTCCGTCCGCGTATATCCCGGCAGGAGGTTATTCACGGTAATGCCGCAGGCCGCGACCTCGTTGGCCAGCGTCCGCGCAAAGCCTGTGACCGCCGCCCGCAGGCTGTTCGACAACATGAGATTGTCCACAGGCTGTTTCACTGCAATCGACGTGACATTCAAGATTCGTCCCCAGCCGCGCGCTTTCATTCCCGGCAGCACTAGCCGTGTCAGATCGAGCACGCTCGTGAGCAACAGGCGCGTCGCCTCTTCCCATGCGTGACGGCTGAGGCTTTCAAACTGTCCGGCTGGCGGGCCGCCGGTATTGGTCACCAGAATGTCTATGTACCCGAACCGCTCAAGCCCAAGCTGAACCACACGCTCGACATCTGTGGTCACCGCAAGATCAGCCGGCACGCCAAGGATGCGGCCACCGATCTTCGGGCTTAACGAATCGCATACTTCATTCAGTAGCGCCTCGCCACGCGCACACAAGATAAGCGATGCGCCTTCCTCGGCAAGTTCCTCGGCGACTGCTCGCCCAAGCCCTCGGCTTGAGGCCGCGACGAGCACCACCTTCTCGGTCAGTCCAAGCTCCATGATTACTTGCGCCTCAGATAATCATCGGTTTTATCGAGCCAATCCTGGCGCGGCGGACTGAAGATATCGACGTCGAGCGTGTCTTCGAGGGCTTCGGCTTTGTGCGGCAGGTTGGATGGAATGAGCAAGACCTCGCCGGCGCGAACGACCACCTGCTCCTGCTCATCTTCGCCGAGCCAGAACCGTAGCGCGCCTTCGAGAATGTAAGTGATCTGCTCGTTCTCATGCGAATGCTTGGGAACGATGCAGCCTTTGTCGAGATAAACGTGCGCCAGCATCATGCGTTCGCCGGTGATCAAACGGCGCTCCAGCAAATCGGATACGCGCTCCTTCGGCATATCCTCCCAGCGATGCCAGGTTGCTTTCGGCTGTTCCATGTTTGCTCCTCAAGAATAATGGTTTGATGCGAATCGTATCATCTATAGCAGAAGGCGCGGCCTTTGCAAACCCCTTCGGATTTTAGATTTTAGATTGCCGATTTTGGATTAAGGGAAGGCGGACATCGCCGTATGTTACTTCTCCGCTAATCCAAAATCCAAAATCCAAAATCTAAAATGGGTAAGCCTCGGCTGGCATAGCTGGTGCATATCAATGGGTGAACTCTAGGGCGAAGAACCCAGCACACATCAAACCGAATGGAGGAGAAAGCATATGCATAAATTAAGACAATCTATGATTCTAAGCATCGTGCTTGCGATTGCCGGGCTGACGACCGTGGCGCAGGCGCAGCAGGAGCAATGGCCGCGCGGGAATCGACAGGATAATCGTCAGGCCGGACAGCAGGTCGGGCAGATTGTCGCCCGTATTGATCAGCGTGCGACAAGATTTCAGACCAGCGTCGAGCGGGCGGTCGCGCAGAGCCGCATGGACAATACGCGAAGAGAAGGCAAAATCACTCAATTTATCACGGATTTTCGACAAGCTATCGCGCAATTGCGCGCCAACACCAGTCGCCGCCAGGCAACCGATGCGGATGTGCAGACGGTGCTGGATAGCGCCGCGCGCATAGATAGTTTCCTGCGGGCGCATCCGGGGATGAATGTAGACAGTGATTGGCAATTGCTGAAAACCGATCTTGATAGTCTGGCCAGCAACTACAATATCGCCTGGAACTGGGACAATGTCGACACACGCGGCGCGACGGATGATCGGTGGAATCGGGGCGGTTCAGCGGCGGCTCGCCTATCAGGAACCTTCCAACTCAACCCGGCGCAAAGCGATAATGCGCGTTCGATAGTCGAACGCGCGGTACGCGATATTCCGTACAGTGACCGCCAGCGCGTTTCTGAAATGTTGTTGCGGCGCATGGAAGCGCCCGAAACGCTCGCCATAGATCGACAGGGGCGAACCATCACGCTGGCCTCTTCGCGTGCCCCGCAGATGACCTTTGACGCCGACGGCCAGGAACACATCGAGCAATCCCCGAACAGTCAGCGCACTATGCGTGTCACCAGCAATCTGGTCGGCGATCAATTGACGATTACGACCACAGGCAATCGCGACACGGACTTCACAGTGACCTTCGATCCGATCAACAACGGTCGGCAACTGCGTGTGACGCGCCGCCTCTCCAGTGACCGTCTCAACCAGCCTGTCGTCGTGCAGAGCACTTATGATCAGGTGTCGCCTACGGCCCGTTGGGACTTGTATAACAGCTCGCCCGGTTATGCCAATGACCGTAACCGTGATGGAAACTATAACTCGTCGTCTGATTTTCTGGTGCCTGACAGTGCGTTGATCACGGGCCGACTCAATGAAGACCTCGATACCACACGGGCGCGCGCCGGCGACCGCTTTACGCTGACGGTCGTTGCGCCGCCGGAGTATCGCGACGCCACCATTGAAGGCCATGTGGTAGACGTCAACCGGTCGGGCCGTGTAACGGGCCGCGCCGATCTGGCATTGGCTTTCGATTCGATACGCATGCGCGATGGGCGCACGGCGCGCTTTGAAGGAACCCTCGACAGCGTGCGCGCTGCCAATGGCGAGAACGTTCGCGTTGATGCGGAAGGCACAGTCAAGGACGATAGCAGCCAAACCAACCGTACGGTGACGCGCACGGCGGTTGGCTCGGCTATCGGCGCAGTCATCGGCGCGATTGCCGGTGGCGGTAAAGGCGCAGCCGTCGGCGCAGTGGTTGGCGGCGGGGCCGGAGCCGGCTCGGTCTTCGTTCAGGGCCGCAATGATCTTCAGTTGAGAAGCGGCACGGAGATCACTATTCGGACAAGCGCCCCCAATCGTCGAGCCCTGTGATAAGCAGATTCGACACCGGCGATGAACGACGAAGAGGAGAGCCTTTCAAGCTCTCCTCTTTTCGTTAGTCCTGAGATTCACCGTCGCGGCAGACTATATAAGCCGATGATTCTTTCGCGATGAGTTGAAGCTCGACGAAGCCTTAGCAACTCAACGGGCAATCTCCTGGCACAGACTGCCGAGGCTGTGATTGCCCGAGACGCTGTCGCTGTGAAACGTCGCGGCGATGGGATAGCCAATATGCTGATATCCGATAGGCCGCAACTGCGCCAGAGTGGGCAGCAAACGGGCTATCGCCGCAAGGCCATGCACGCCCATGTCGGGATCGCCTATTTGCACCGCCGCGGGCGGCGCCGTCGGCACGATGTCTTCGGTATTGAAAATCCGCCAGGTCTGTAGCTGGGTCGCCTCCATCGTCGCGGCAAACTGCGTATCGCCAGTGCGCGGCCCACAGAAAGTATAGGAAAGCGGCTTCACGCCGAACTGCGCATTGATCCCTGCCGCCGCCAGGTGCGCCAATGCCGCGCCCAGGCTGTGGCCTGTCACATAGATCGAGTCGAGCGCGCCGCCGCCGGCTTGATAGGTCGTCAACGCCTGGATAATTTGCGGCCCCAGATCGTCGTAGAGGAGCTTGAAGCCGAGCGTCACCTTTCCCCACGGCTGCCCGTTGAGTTCAAGCGACACCGGCTGGGCGGTGAAATCATCGAGCCATTCCAGCGGCGTCTTGGTGCCGCGAATGACGACGTAGACATCGGCGTCGCGTGCCGCCAGGAAGCCAAAGGGCACGGGCGGGATCAAGTGTGTGATCAGCTCTAACAAGTGGCCGGGGGCCTTCCATACTTCTCTGGTTGAAAGTCGCGGCTCAAGGATATGGTAACCGGCTGGAGGCTGCCACGCAGCCCCCTGATCGAGTTGGGCGTAAGCGGCATTCACCAACTGGCCGAGTTCCTGCGCGCGGGCGATGTCGAATCCGTTTGGGTAGGTGTATTTCATGGCGTCCTTTGTTTGTGGGAGAGAATTGTTCAAGAAAATTTGACGCGAGCGTCGCGAAGTTGGCTTCAAGACGCTCAGAATCCGCGAGGTGTCGAACGGACTTGCGAGCTTCCCTAAATATCGTCAAAACTCTGCCGGCGCAATGCGTAGCGCCAACGACACGGACGCCATGATATGTTAGGCAGGCTCTGGGATCAAGATCATAGAAGGAAAAAACGGCGAGAGGAATTGCGCCTCACCCTGTGCAACACCCGGCAAGGCACAATTCCGCGATGCCCCAGGCGGCAGGCTCACAGCCGCAAGCCGTGCAGATAATCATAACTGATCTTGATGCTGTCGAAGGGCGAGCCGGGGCATTCATCCTGTTCGACGAAGAAATGTTTGACGCCGGCTTTCTTCGCCTGCGGCAGCAGTTGCTTGAAATCGATGACGCCGCGCCCGACTTCGGTGAAAAACTGTTTCGGCGTGTTGTCCATGTCTTTGACGTGCGCCTGCGCGAAGCGACCGGGATGCGCCGCGAAGTATTTCGCCGCCGACTGCCCGGCCTTAGTGATCCAGTAAAGATCAAGCTCCATCTTGACGAGTTTGGCGCTGGTCTCCTTGAGCATCAGATCATATGGCACAACGCCATCTATGGGCGGGAACTCGAAATCGTGATTATGATAGGCGAGCTGTATGCCGGCCTTTTGAC
>JBBWZK010000154.1:0-7000 GCA_039648975.1 Blastocatellia bacterium | reverse complement strand
CTGCAACAGCGTCTTGTCTAACGCCAGCGTCGCCACGCTCGTCAGCGCGATCAACTCGTCCAGCGCGATCAACTGATCGCTCGTGCCGAAGTTGTCGGCATAAATCACATACACGACGCTGCCGTTTCTCAACAGCGGCACCGCCAGCGCTTGCAAGCCGTCGTCGCCGCCGCCAATCGCTTGCAGCATCTCCGCGTCCCAGTAACTGCGCGGCAACCTGCCGACATAGGGGCTGCGCTCCCTGGCAACACACGCCACCAGCGCATCGCTCGCCAGCGGAATGTTGATGCCGCGAATCAAGCCGTCGACGCCGTGGCTGTGCATGAAGCGGTCAACGCCGAACTGGCCGATGCCGTGCAGTTCGCCTTCGTGAACCCCGAACAGGATGCCGCGCGCCGCGAACTCGCTGGCGTAACGCATCACCAGCAAGCTGATCTCCATCAGCGCCGAGTTGGCGCTCAACTCCGCCAGCAGCGCGTAAAAACGTTCGATGCGCTGCTGGTTCGGCTCGCTCGTTTCTGCCGCCCCGTTGCCCACCACATATTTACTGACGTTGCCGTTGCTGGCCGCACCGTTGCTGGCCGCGCCGTTGGTTGGCGCGGGCGTCCGCACGGTCTCTTTGTGATGCTCGCCGTTCCTATGATTCTGACCTGCGCCGACGGCGAAAACTTTCTTGCTCGACTGCTCAAACTGGCCGCTCGCCACGTTGGCCGCCGGTTCGTATAGGCGTTGCGCCTCGTCGCTTTCGGTCGCCGATTGCAGCAGCACTTCGCCGATGTCGAGGCCCTCGGCAAGCTTGAAATTGTCGAAGGCATTGACCAGCGCCGTCTCGTTGAGCAGCAAACGGAAGCTGCCTTTGCCGATGTCGACCAATCGCGCCACCAGCGTGCAGATGTGCATGATGGCAGCCTTCTCCATGGCGCTCTCGCTCAACAAGCCGCTTTCGAGCAGCAGGCTTTTGAAATTCCACTCAGGGCAATCGGTAGCGATGCGGCGAAGCTGCGCCAGGGTTTCCGGCTTGAGCTTGCCGCGCCGGATCAGGGCGTCGGCGAAGTTGCCGCCCGGTTGCGCCTCCGCGCCGGTGATGCGGCCTTCTTCGATGACAATGCGCCCCTTGAGGCTGCCGTTTTCAACCAGCAGCGTGCCCGTCTTCCTGCCCAGACTCAGGATTTGCAGGATGTCGGCAAGCGCAAAATCAGATAGGTCGCCGTTCAGGTGCATAATCGCCTCTCACATCGCCAGCAGTCCGCTCACCACTTCGCGCAGTCGCGGCAAGGAGATCGGCTTCAGCAAATAACAGTTCGCGCCGTTCTTCATTCCCTGTTCGACATACGCCTCTTCGCCTTTGGTGCTGATGATAACAATCGGCACTTTGTTTTGTAACTCTGATCGCACACGATGCACCAGCTCCAGGCCATTCAGGTTCGGCATCATCACGTCGGTCAAGACCAGATCGAAGTCGCGCGTTTGCATCTTCCTGAGCGCGTCTGCGCCGTCGCAGGCCTGCGTGATGTCGCTTTGCGAGATGCCCTCCAAACGCGTCAGGCTCATGCAAAGCAGTTGTCTGAAAGTCGCTGAATCGTCAACGACAAGTAGTGATTTTCTCCCCATCTTTTTTTTACCTTTCGCGGAGCAGGCTCATGACGCCTTCCCACGTTTTTAGTTTGCGATCCGTCTGCGCGTACAATCTCGAACTGACCAGCGCCGTCGCCGCATGGCCGGCGAGCAGTTCGAGCAGCCGGTGATCCAGGTCGGTCAACTGGCGCTTGTGCGCCAGCAGCTTGTAAATGGCGATGACCCCGACGACCTGCTCTTTCAGCTTTAACGGAAAGCAGGCGCAGACTTCGCCCGTGTCGCTTGCGCCCAACGCGAAAATCGCTTCGCCGTTTGCCGCGACCAACCCTTCGAGTCCTTCGCCCAACGCCAGCCGCTCCGCATGCAAGGCCGATACAGGGTCGCCTTCATAGCCGGCCAGGGTCAGTTCGCTGGTCTCTTCGTCCAGCACGTAGAGCGCGAACTCTTCCGCGCCGATCAGGTTCAAGAGAATCTCTTTGATGCAATCGACCACTTCGTATGGGTCGAGCGTCGAATGCAGGCTGTAGCTGGCGACGTAGAGATTCGCCAGGCTCTCGTTCTGCTCTTCGACTTCGACGTAACGCTGCGCGAAGTCCTTGTTCTCGTTTTCGATTTCGTGGAAGCGGCGGTCGAGGAATTCGAGCCGCTGTTTGGCCAGATCGGCTTCGAGCCGCAGCTTCTCGGCCTCGCGCTTGTGTATCTCATCGGCGCTCACGCGCTCGGCTTCCAGTTGCACCATGCGATAGCGCAGCCGCTCGTTTTCACTCATCAACTCTTCGGTGAAGGCGCGGCCCCGCTGAATCATGTCCAGGAGTTCTTCGCTCTTGGAAAATACTTTCAGGATGTCTTCTGGTCGTTGGCTCATAACTCTCCTCAATCAAGATCGTGAATCATGACGTTGACGCGAACTTCGCCGAACAGTGTCTGCACAGGAAAGGTCAGAGTTTCAAAACACAACTCTGTGCGCGCCAGTTCGCCGTCGCCGATCATCGGCGGTTCCATGCTGACACGCGTGCCCTGATCGTTGATGACCGAGATGGCATGGCCGATGATCATCGATGCCAGTTCCGATATGGCGCTCTGCGCGATGGGCGTCATGACCGGCGGCGGCTCGTCAAGCAAGCGCCCGGCAATCCGCATGGCGGTCGTCGAATCCATGTCGAAGATGACGCGCCCCTGCGCCTGACCGTCGAGTTCGATTACCGCCGTCACGTCGCGGCCCGCCAGCGGCATGGCGTGCATGGACATGGCGTCCATCTCGTCTACAGGCCCGACGATCTGCTGCAACATTTCGTTGGTCGAATCGCGGAAGACCTTCACAAAATCGAGTCGCATGGTTTCTCCCTTCGGCTTAAAGCGACTTTCAAATCCGTTTGCCTGTGTAGCGCAAGCTAACCGCCTTGCGCTACATCCGAACCGCTTTAAGCACTTGCGGTAAAGACGCGATCAATGGCCTGGCGCAACTGCTCGGTGGTCACAGGCTTGGCGACAAAGCACTTGGCGCCGGCGGCCAGCGCCTCTTCGACTTTTTCCTGGTCACTGAGCGAGCTGATCATAATCACGCGCGCCGCCGGATCATGCGCGCAAATCTGCTTGACCGTCTCGATGCCGCCCTGTCCGGGCATGACGATGTCCATCAGCACGATGTCCGGCTTGAAGCGTTCATACTCGCTCACCGCCTCATTGCCATTGGCGGCTTCGCGCGCCACCACGTTTTCAAAGGCATCCATCAATCGCTTCAGGTGAAAACGCATGAACGCCGAGTCGTCAACAATCAAGCAGGTGAGCGGCGCTCTCAGACTTGCTGGGTTTTGGGTCATCTCAAGCATAACTTTTCTCCGCGATACCATTCCGTCCTATTCTCGAAATCAGATGAGGGGCGATGTCGTCGAGCGCCAACACATGTTTGGCGCTGCCCTTTTGAATCGCCACGCGCGGCATGCCGAAGACCGAACAACTCTCCTGGTCCTGCGCAATCGTATGGCCGCCTGCCCGGCGAATCTCGCCAAGGCCGGTCGCGCCGTCGCTGCCCATGCCGGTCAAAATCACTGCCGTAGCCGATGCGCCAAAGCTCTCGGCAACCGAGTTGAACAACACATCCACCGAAGGCATGTGGCCATTGACCAGCGTGCCGCGCTCCAGTTGAATCTCCGCACCGCCTGTAACTTTGTTTACTTTCATATGCGCCTTGGCCGGCGCGATGTAAGCCCGGCCCGCCATGGCCAGTTCGCCTGCCGTCGCTTCTTTGACTTCAATGGCGCACATCTCATCGAGCCAGCGCGCCAGCATTCGCGTGAACGCCTCCGGCAGATGCTGGACGATGAGAATCGGCGCAGCGAAATCCACCGGCAGACGCGGCAGCAGAAAGCGCAAGGCGTGCGGCCCGCCGCTCGAAGCGCCTATGGCCAGAATTTGCGCCTGATCCGGCGGCACCGCCAGCATAGGCGGCTTCGCCTTCTTGTTCATAGAATTGCCAAGGCGAAGATTGAGCGCCGCCACATCGCTGCGCGCTGCCGCTTTCACCTTTGAGATCAGTTCATCGGCCATGCTGCCGATCTGCGACGCCACCTTCGGCTTGCAAACAAAATCGACCGCGCCCATCTCCAATGCCTGCATGGTTGCCGCCGCGCCGCCCACGGTGAATGAACTGAGCATGACCACGGGCAGCCTGTACTGGGTGACGATGCGCTCAAGCGTCGTCAGCCCGTCCATGCGCGGCATCTCGACATCCAGCGTCACCACGTCCGGCCTCAACTGATCGATTTTGCTGAGTGCAAAGTCTCCGTCAATGGCCGTGGCAATCACTTCAATTTCGCTGTCACGCGCCAGCAGATTTGAGATCAGCTTGCGCATGACTGCCGAATCATCCACAACCATGACCCTTACCTTGTTCGTTTCAACTTGCATAAGCCCGTTTGCCTTCTCTCTTCAATCGTTCAAATCGTATAGCCTTGCGCAAGACGTTTTCAGCGTCGAGGATGAGGACGATCTGGCCGTTGCCAACCAGCGTCGCGCCGGCGATGGCATCGTTGTGCAACCACTGGTTGTCGAGCGCCTTGATGACGACTGCCTCTTCGCCATAGAGCGCGTCGGCCCGGATGCCGAAGGTTTGTCCGGCAATCGCGACGACGATCACAAACAAGCGCTCCGCTTCCGTGCGCAACGCCGCGCCCGCGCCGCCGCGCCGCCGCTCGAAATCGAGCGCCCAGCCAGGGCGGACGACCGAGATGAAGCGGTCGCGCAGTCTGTAACTTTCCACACCGTCGACCTGCGTGATCTCTGATGACTGAATGCGCGCGACTTCGCTGATCGCCAGCAGCGGCAGCGCAAACCATTGGCCGTTTGCCGCAAACATCAAGGCGCGGATGATGGCCAGCGTCAGCGGCAAGCGCAGCGTAAAACAGGTTCCCACTGCCGCTTCGCTCGCCACCGTGACGCTGCCGTGCAGGGCTTCGATAGCCCGCTTCACCGCCGCCGCGCCGACGCCTCGGCCCGATACCTGTGTCACCTGTGCGGCGGTCGACAGGCCGTCAAGAAACAATAGCTCAAAGGCCTCTTTGTCATTCATCTCGGCAGCGCGCGCTTTGCTGATGAGGCCGGCGCGAATGGCTTTGGCCTTGAGCGCTTCGGGCATAAGGCCGCGCCCGTCGTCGCGCACCTCGACGACGATCTGATTGCCATCGTGATAGGCACGCACAGTAATCCGCGCCACATCAGGCTTGTCTGCCGCGGTGCGCTCGCCGGGCGTTTCAATGCCATGATCGACGGCGTTGCGGAGCAGGTGCAGCAACGGCTCGTAGAGCGCGTCGGTGAGCGCACGGTCAAGCTCTGTCTCGCCGCCCAACATCTCAAGCTCAAGGCGCTTGCCGCTTTCGATGGCAAGCTGGCGCATCGGTCGGGCGAAGCGTTTGAAGATCGTATCTATCGTCACCATGCGCAGACGGAGCACGTTCTTCTGCAATTCGCTGATCAGCTTGCTGATCTGCAAGTGCGATTCTCTGGCGCGGCGCAGCAGTTCGCTGGTCGCCTGCTGCTGCTCGAACTGCGCGCCGACCTGATTGAGCACCGAACGCGCGATGACCATCTCGCTGGCGAGGTTCAACATCATGTCAATCTTTTCGGCTTCGATGCGCACATAAGGCTCCGTGCGGCGCGCCGCTGGCGCAGCGCTGCTCTGTTCAGGTAGCGAATCGATTGCCGCAGTCGCCGCCGGCATCTCGTCTTCGTGCGCCGCGTCAATCGTCTCCGCGTCCAGTTCATCAGCCCAGAGCTTCACGGCAGCGGCAGAGACATCGGCAACCGCTTCGCGGTCGATGGCCTCGCGCATGAGGTCGAGGCCGCCGAGCATGGCATCAACGGCGTTGCGGTCAAAGTCGCCACCGCGCGCCATCACGTTCTCCATCAGGTCTTCGATACGATGCGCGATCTCGGCGACGCCTTCGAGCATGACGCAAACCGAATCGCCCTTGATCGTATGCGCCGCGCGCCGCAAACGCGCCAGCGCTTCGTCGTCGGCAGTGCAGGCTTCGAGCGCCAGCAAGTCCGCCGTCATCTCGTCAAGCAAATGCAAGGTCTGCTCGCGGTAAACCGCGAGCAACTGCGCCAGTTCATTTTGCGTAAAATCGTCCATCGTTCACTCGATCTCTAGCCGTTGAAGCGATACGCGATGCCTTTGTCGCGATGCAGCATGGCAAACTGCTGCGACAGGGCCTGAAGGCTTTCGGCATGGCCGATGAAGAGATAGCCGCCCGGCACCAGGCAGTTTGTAAATCTGGCTATCAGCCGGCGCTGTTCTTCGACGTCGAAGTAGATCATCACGTTGCGGCAGAAAATCACGTCGAGCGAGCGCAGTCCGTTGTCGTGTTTGAGATTGTGATAATCGAAGATCACCCGCCGCTTGATGTCGGCGTTGACCACATAATTGCCGTTCTCGCGGTGAAAGTATTTCGACATATAAGGCTCGCACAGGCCGCGAATCTGGTCGGCGTTATAGACGCCCGACTGTGCGCGTTCGAGCGCCGTGAACGACAGGTCGGAAGCGAAGACGCGAACGTTCCAGGTCTCCGGCTCCGGCAGCCGTTCAAACAACGCCATCGCCGCGCTGTAGGGTTCCTGCCCCGTCGAACAGCCGGCGCTCCATATACGAATCAAACGAGAATTGGCGCGCAGCTTCTGGGCAATGATCTCCGGCAACACGACATCCGACAGCAGATCGAATTGCGGCTGATTGCGGAAGAATGAGGTTTCGCAAATCATCATGATGTCGAGCAGCGCCGGCAACTCCTGCAATTTTTTCGAGTAACGCACCATGCTGTAGTATTCGAGCGCCGTCGAGACCCCCAACGCCGTCATCCGCCGGCGCAGGCGCGATTCGAGAAAGGCGCGCTTTTCGGCGCCGATCTTGACGCCGCACTCGCCGTAGATC
>JBBWZK010000145.1:0-12556 GCA_039648975.1 Blastocatellia bacterium | reverse complement strand
GATGAAATCCTGCCACCCGGCAGCCGAGCGCGGCTGCGCGTCGAAGTCCGAACGGCGAATCAAGGCCAGCGGCTCCTGCGTGTAAGCGATGCGCTCCCAGATGCGATTGGCCGTGGCGTTGCCGACTTTCGGAATCAATTTCAAGACGCGCTTCCACGCCAGCTCGTCGTGCGGGTTGACGACGATGCGCAGATAAGAGATGACGTCCTTGATGTGCGCCTGCTCGAAGAAGCGCACGCCCGAACGCACGACGTAAGGAATGTCGCGCCGCACCAATTCGAGTTGCAATTCGAGCGCGTGCCAGTGGCTGCGATAGAGCACGGCTATCTCATCGAGCCGCACGCCTTCATCGCGCAATTCGAGGATGCGCCCGGCGACGAAGGCGGCCTGCTGATCGCTGTCCGAAGTCGGCACGAGGGCCGGCGACTGGCCCGCCGATTCGCGCACCGCATGAAGATTTTTGGGAAACTGGCGGCGATTGTTGCGAATCGCCGCATTGGCGAGCAAGACAATTTCGGGCCGCGAGCGATAGTTGGTTTCCAGGTGAAACTCCTGCGCATCCGTGTAGCGATCTTTGAAGGTGTAGATATTGGCGAAGTGCGCCCCGCGCCATCCGAATATGGACTGGGCGTCGTCGCCGACTACCATGATGTTGCGATGTTTGGTGGCCAGCAGGTCAACGATCTCCGCTTGAATCTTGTTGGTGTCCTGATACTCGTCAACCAGTATGTATTCAAAGTTACTCGCCCAGTAATCACCGATTTCGGGCTTTTCGATAAGTAGCCGTTTCCAGTTCATCAGCAGGTCGTCATAATCCATCGTATTGCGCTCGACCTTGCGTGCCTGAAAGATGCGGTCGACGCGCTCAATCTGCGTCGCCAGCGGCTCGAAGTGTGGATAGTTGGCAACAATGCAATCGCGTATGGGCAGGTCGCGGTTATTGGCATAGCTGATGATGTCGGCGACGACCTCTGGCTTGGGGAAGCGGCGCGCTTTCGGATCAATGCCGGCGTCTTGAATCGAGGATTCGATGAGACCTTTGGTGTCTTCGGCGTCGAGGATGGTGAAGTTCTGCTGATAGTCCAGCGACTGGGCGTGGCGGCGCAGTATGCGATTGGCGATGGAATGAAAGGTGCCGCCCCAGACTTTGCGCGAATCGGTTTGCAGCAGCGTCTCGACGCGGTGGAGCATCTCGCGCGCCGCTTTGTTGGTAAAGGTCACGAGCAGGATGCGCCCTGCCGGCACGCCCATCTCGATGAGCCGCGCGACGCGATAAGTCACCGTGCGCGTCTTGCCCGACCCAGCGCCGGCGATGACCAAAATGGGGCCGCCGCCGGCAGTGACGACGTTGTACTGCTCTGTGTTGAGGTCGGCCTTGTAATTGACCAGAAAGCGGCGCGGCACATCGCGCTTGATGACGTAGTGCTTCGTCATGACGATTATCTTCTCCGCTCGCGCCTCAGTCGGCAAGGCGCTAACCGCGCGGCAACTAAATTTTCCATGCGGCGGTGTGGTTCATTGGCGGCGCTTTGCCGGGATGATTTCAGCATAAATTCACGCAAGCGATGATTTTTTCTTTCGGCAAGCTAATCTCGTCTGCTACGATATGGACTCCAGGAGAAGCAATGCAAGAGATCAGAACCACAACCCCATCGACGACCACTAAGCTTCCACCATCCACACTCACGAAGAAACCCCGGCCCGTGACGGAGCAAGCGAAGGCGACCGCGCCGGCTTATGTTCAAGGCCAGGATCGGCTGTCGTTCAAAACGATTCCGTTCTTCCTGATGCACCTTGCGTGCATCGCCGTTTTCTTCGTTGATTTCAGCCTGACCGCCGTGCTGCTGTGCGTCGCTATGTACGCCATACGCATGTTCGGATTGACGGCAGGCTTTCATCGCTACTTCGCGCATCGCGCCTACAAGACGAGCCGCCTCGTGCAGTTCCTGCTGGCCGTGCTCGGCACGGCGGCTTTGCAGAAGGGGCCGCTGTGGTGGGCCGCGCATCATCGCCGCCATCATAAATACACCGACCAGGAAGGCGACCTGCATTCACCCGTGAAAGATGGTTTCTGGTGGTCGCACCTCGGTTGGGTCATCAGCCGCAAATACGAGCCGACGGATTGGAACGCCATCAAAGACTTCTCGCGTTTTCCTGAACTGCGCTGGCTGAACCGCAATCACTGGATTCCGGGGGTCGCCGTGGCGGTTCTCTGCTTCTTTGGCGGCGTGCTGTTTGGCGCGAGCGGCTGGTCTTGGCTGGTGTGGGGATTCGTCCTCAGCACCGTGTTGCTTTATCACGGCACCTTCACGGTGAATTCGCTGGCGCACATGTGGGGCAGCCGCCGTTACCCGACGACCGACGACAGCCGCAACAACTTCTGGATTGCGCTATGGACGGGCGGCGAAGGATGGCACAACAATCACCACCACTACATGGCATCGGTGAAGCAGGGCTTCTTCTGGTGGGAGATTGATTTCAGCTATTACGCGCTGCGCGTGATGTCGTGGTGCCGCCTGGTCTGGGACTTGCGCTTGCCGCCAAAACATCTGCTGACAGCGGCGCGAAGCAGTTAGGCATTTTCGTTACATTTAATCTTACCCAGGCGCGCGAAGAGGCAATGTTGCTCCTCTTCGCGCGCCTGGCTTTTGGCATCGCCATTGGGATCGTCTGTGTAGCGCAATGCGGTTAGATTGCGTATCCTCAGACCTCTCCAGCCATCTCTTCCAGCAAACCTGGCAGCAATCCCATGTGAGCAATTTCAAAGAAGCTCGCGGCGTCGTAATCCGTGACACGCTCGTGAACCCAGGTCGTGTGATACGGCACATAAACGGCGCGACCGCCGGCATCAATCACCGGCAGAATGTCGGACTTGATCGAGTTGCCGACCATCAGAAAGCGTTGCGGGTCGAGGTGGTGTTTGGCAATGATAGCGCGGTAAACGGCGACGTTTTTTTCAGAGACGATCTCGACGTGGCTGAAATAATCGCCCAGCCCTGAGCGCGCGATCTTCGACTCTTGATCGAAGAGGTCGCCTTTGGTGATCAACATCAACTGATACTGGCCTGCCAGTTGGCTGACCGTCTCGCGCACGCCGTCGAGCAATTCGACAGGGGCGCGCAGCATGGCGCGCGCATAACCGATGATCTGCTGAATTTCAGCGCCGCTGATGCGCCCTTCAGTCAGCTCAATCGCCGTCTCGATCATCGATAGCGTGAAGCCTTTGATGCCGTAGCCGAAATGCTCTATGTTGCGCATCTCGGTTTCGTTGAGCTTCGCTTCGATCCACTCATCGCTATGATAACCGGCGAGCAATTGTTTGAACTTGGCTTGCGTGACGGTATACAGGCTCTCGTTGTGCCAGAGCGTATCGTCTGCATCGAAGGCAATCACGTCAATCGTTTTATGGTGTGCGCTACTCATCAGATCAGCGGCGCTCCAGCGCCTCGCGCGCCAGCATGGCCGCGCCGGTGACGCCGGCATCGTCGCCGAGCGCGGCGCGCACGATCTTCATCTCTTTCGTCATAAAGTCGAAGGCGACATTGCGCACCACGCGGTCAATGCGCGCGATGAAATCGTCTTCCATCGCCTCGACGACGCCGCCGCCAAGCACGACAATTTCCGGCGACAGCACGTTGACCAGACTGCCTATGCCTATGCCGATCATGCGTGCGGCGCGGTTCATGATTTTGACGACGGGTTTATCGCCGGCGCGATAGGCTTTGCCGAGGTCGCCGCCTGAGACCAGCTCGGCCTCCTGTTTGAGCTTGTCTTTCAGCATCGTCTTTTCGCCGCGCTTGACGGCTTTGCGCAGGTCGCGCGTCATGGCGGTGCGGCTGCCGAGCGCTTCCATGCAGCCGCGATTGCCGCAGCCGCAGCGCGGGCCGTTGGCTTCGATGATGATATGGCCGATCTCGCCGGCATTCTTGCTGAAGCCGTGATAGAGCGCGCCGTCGGCGATGATGCCGCCGCCAATGCCTGTGCCGACGAAGACGCCGAGAACGTCACGCGCGCCGCGCGCCGCACCTTTGCGGTATTCGCCATAGATGCCGGCGTTGACGTCGTTGTCAACGAAAGCCGGACAATTGAAAGCTTCAGCGAGGCGCGGGCCGAGCGGAAAGTTGTGCAGATTCATGTTGGCCGATTCCATGATCGTGCCGGTGTCAGGATCAAGCGGGCCGGGCGCGCCGATGCCCAGCGCGCGCAGATCTTGATTGGTGATGCCTGCCTGCTCGATAGCCTGTTCGGCGGTGCGCGCGACGGTTTGAAAAATCATCTCCTCACCGCGCCATGCCTGTGTCTTGGCGCGCGCGCGGCTGACGATGTGGCTTTCGGCATCGAAGACCGCCGCCATGACTTTCGTGCCGCCCAGATCAATACCCAGAATATAGTTTTCCATTGCGCGGCTCATTAAACCACAAAACCCAACTCCGGGTCGATTTTAGATTGAGCGATCAGGCTGTCAGTAATGGGACAAAGCAAGAGCAAAGCTTTCCTGACCTCAGTTGCTTTCAAGCGCCAGTTTCAAATGCTCAAGCGAGGTGTTGCCGCCGGAACAGACTAAACCGACTTTCTGCCCGGCGAATTCCGCGCGGCGATGATAAAGCGCGGCGAGCGGCGCTGCGCCGGCAGCTTCCGCCAATGTGTGCGCGTGTTCGATCATCCAAACCATCGCCTGTTTCATCTCTTCTTCGCCGACCAGCAGAAACTCATCAAGCATCTCTCGCATAATCTGTTGCGGCAGCGCGAAGGCCGTGCCGGTCGCCAGCCCTTCGGCAAATGTGCGGTTCGGCGCATCCACCAGCCGCTTCTGCCGCCACGATTCGTAAGCCGCAGGCGAAGCCGCCGCCTGCACGCCGATGACGCGAATCTGCGGATTGATGGCTTTGGCCGCAATGCACACTCCCGCCGCGCCGCTACCGCCGCCGACTGGAACGAAGATGACATTCAGGTGCGGCTCGTCTTCGAGCATCTCCAAGGCTTCGGTCGCCACGCCGGCAATCAACAGCGGTTCGTCGCCCGAATGCACATAGCGATAGCCGCGCTCGCTCGCCAACGCTTCGCAGTGCAGGCGTGCGTCGTCAAAGCGCTCGCCGTGAAAGATGACCTCGGCATTCATGCCGCGCATCGCCGCGACCTTGCCGGGATTGGCGTTGGCAGGAACGACCAGATGCGCCGCCACGTTGAACAACCGCGCGCCGTAGGCGACCGATTGCCCGTGATTGCCTGTCGAGGCGGCAATCACGCCGCGCGCACGCTCTTGGTTGCTCATCTGCGAAACCAGATTGACGCCGCCGCGCACTTTGAATGCGCCGATGGGCTGAACATTTTCATGCTTGATAAAGACCTCTGTACCAATCAGTTCATTGATCGCCGGATATGAATGCATCGGCGTGCGCTGCAAGTAAGGTTGAATCTGCCGCTTCGCCAGCAGCACGTCTTGAAAGGTTGGCGCTTGCATCTTTCCCTCGTTAATGTGAGTGGCGCGTGAACGCGTTATGACAATTGCCTATGGCTACTTCGCATCGGGCGGCACGGCGGCGCTGTTGCCGTTGATGAAGCGGTCGAACCAGTAGAGCTGCCAGTTCATGCTTTCGACCAGATGCTTCGGCTCGCCGGTGCGCGTCAGGTTATGGTTTTCGCGCGGGAAGATCACTAGCTCCGTCGTCACGCCGTAATGCTTCAAGGCGCGGAACCATTGCTCGCCCTGTTCGAGCGGCACGCGAAAATCATTGTCCGAATGCAGAATCAAGGTTGGCGTCTTGACGTTCTTCGCATACTTGAGCGGCGAGCGATCCCAGTAGGTCTCGAACTTGTCGAACATATAGCCGCCGAAGTCGCGGCGATGCCCGTAAGCGCCGTCGCGCGTGCCTTCGTCGCTGATGAAGTTGACGACGCTGCGCAACGTCACCGCCGCTTTGAAGCGATCCGTGTGGCCGACGATCCAGTTGGTCATGAAGCCGCCGTAGCTGCCGCCGGTGACGCCCAGCCGCTCGCGGTCTATCCACGGATAACGGGCCAGCACCGCATCAACGCCGCTCATGATGTCTGTGTAATCTTTACCACCCCATTCGCCGATGATGCCGTTCTCGAACTTCTCGCCGTAGCCGGTCGACCCCCTTGGGTTGGTGAAGAAGACCGCCCAGCCGTGCGCCGCGTAGACCTGGAACTCTTGATACCAGTCGACGCCGTACATCCCTGCGGGGCCGCCGTGTACGCTGAGAATCAGAGGATACTTCTTGCCTTCCTGCCAGCCGAGCGGCTTCACGAAAAAGCCGTCAATCTCCCAGCCGTCGGCGGCCCTGTAAGTCATGCGCTCGACATCGGCCAGGGCCAGCCCGCGCCATAGCGCAGCATTCAAGCCGGCCAGCTTCTGCTCGTTCTGTCCCGAAAGGTCGGCGATGTAAAGATCGTCCAGATGCGTAAAGTCGTTGGCGGTGTAGACCATCTTCTGCGTCTTGTCGTTGATGTCGACGCCGCGCACGGCACGCGGGCCTTTTGTGATCTGGCTTACTTGCCGCGAAGTCAGGTCGACGCGGAACAGGTGCGACTCGCCTTTGACGCCCGATTCAAAGTAGAGGGCGCGTCCCTCTTCGGCCCAGTCCATCTGCGACGGAATCAGATCGAGATTGTCAGCGGCAAGGCGAGACGCGCCGCCGCCCGTCGACGGTGCGAGCCAGATTTTCGTGTGCTGCTCTTCGCGCGTTCTGCCGATGAAGGCGATGCTCTTGCCGTCAGGCGACCAGCGCGGACTGCTGTCGCTTTCCGGGTGATCGGAAATCTTCAACAGTTCGCCGGTCGCCGTAATCACCCAGACGTCCGTGTTGCGATTGTCTTCATACTCTTTGCCCGTGCGGTTCGACACAAAAGCGATCTTCATTCCATCCGGCGACCATTGCGGATCGTTGTCGTTCCAGTCATCGCCCGAGGTGATCATGCGTGCTTCGCCTGTCTTCAAGCTCGTGACCCAGATGTGACTGCGGCGATCATCGAACCAGCCTGTGTCGTTGAATTTGTAAGAGATGGTTTTGTAATGCCGCACGTCGCTGCGGTCTTTGTTGCCGGCGCGATTATCGCTCGGCCCTGTGCGGCTCACACAGGCGAGCCGCGTCCCATCGGGCGACCATTGAAAGCTGTTGACACCGTTCTTGAGATTGGTGACGCGGCGCGCTTCGCCGCCGTTCAGCGATAGGATATAGACCTGGGCGCGCGCTTCGGGCGGCGCGGCTTCGGTCGCCGGGCGTGATGCGGATTCGGCCAGCGGGCGCGTTGAAAGAAAGGCGAGCCACTGACCGTCAGGGCTCCAGCGCGGCGCGCTACAGCTTTGCGGGCTGGTGGTAAACGGCCAGGGCGCGCGGCGGCCATCGCTTGCCGTCATCCATATGGACGAGTGGCGGCGATTCTGTTTCTGATCGACGACGGTGACGACGTAAGCGACGAGCTTGCCGTCGGGCGACAGGCGCGGGTCGCTGGCGACCTCGAAGGCATAATAATCTTCCGGCGTGATGCCGCGCTTGCCTTCGCTTTGTCGTGCCGCAATCGCCAACGGCAGAACCAGAGTGATCAACAACCAGAAAGCGCCAGGTAATTGCAGGTTTCTTCGCATTCGTTTTTCTCCATCTCCTCAACGCGCAAGTCAGGCGAGCGACGCGCCGTTTGCGCTATTTTCGCCGTGGAAGGATCGAGTTCAACCAGTCGCGGCGTTGCGGATTGTCGGGCGCGCGCAGAATCTCGCAGAAGGTCTGCTTGCCGACGCGTTCGAGATCATCGAGCCACGCTTGGTCGGCCAGATAATAGCCTGCCCCGTCTTCGAGCAATTTTCTATCGGCGAATTGATCCTGCCATTCGACATGAAAGGCCTGACCCCAGAACGTATCGCGCCCTTTGATATGGATTCTTATGCGCCGATTCACTGCTTATCGCTCCTGCTCGTCAAGTCATCGCCGGCGACTTGCCGACCGCTGCAAAGCTAGCTCACCGTTGCCGAGGCTGTCAATTCGCCCTGCCGGCGAGACGCGCATCTATGACGCTGCGGCGCGGCTGTGTTAAAATTCAATCATGCTGCTCACGCGACTTGAAGCCACTGGTTTTCGCAACCTCGATGGCTTCGCCGAGTTCGGCCCCGGACTCAACATCTTCTACGGCGACAATGCACAGGGAAAGACCAACTGGCTCGAAGCCATCTATCTGCTGGGCAACACGAAATCCTTTCGCACGTCGCAACTGCGCGAATGCATCGCCTTCGATACTGTGCAATGTCTGCTGCGCGGCACGACCTTGCGCGGCTCGGTGAGCAAACAGATTCAACTGGCGCTCACCGACACCACCAAAGAGCTTTACGTCAACGGCAAGCGCGAGGCGGTGATTCGTTATCTCGGCAGCCTCGATGTCTTCGTCTTTTCGCTCGAAGAGATGGAAGTGATACGCGGCGAGCCGACCGAGCGCCGGCGCTTTCTGGATCGCGGCATCGTCACCGTCACGCCCGGTTATCTGAACACGATTGCCCAGTATAACCACGTCCTCAAACAAAAGAACAAACTGCTCAACGCCGCCGCCGAAAGCGACAGGCCGGCGGCCTTCATCGCGCAGGTCGAAGCGTGGAACGAAGAGATCATCGAATATGGCGCGGCGCTGCATCATGCGCGCATGAATTACGTCGAGCGCTTGAATCAGGTGCTGGCCGAAAACGATTATGGGCGGGCGATCTTCGCCGCCGAGCGCGTCAGCCTTCGTTATCGTTCGCAGCTCGAAGGCAAAGGTAATCTGGATAACTTTATGGAACTCTTCCGCGAGCGCCTGAGCCTCAGATTACAGGCGGAACTCGCCGCCGGGCACGCGCTGATCGGGCCGCACCGCGACGATCTGGAGATTCTCGCAGACCATCGCGAAGTCAATCGTTTCGGCAGCGCCGGACAGCAGCGAAGTGCCTTACTTTTGCTTGATTTAGCGCAGGTTTCAATTTATAATAGAGTGTACGAAGAAAGCCCCGTTTTGCTCATCGATGACATTGACGCCGAGCTGGATCGTGGGCGCATCGAGGCATTGATTTCGAGCCTCGAAGGACGCGCGCAAACCTTCGTCAGCACGTCGCGCCGGGCGATAGCCAATCGCTACCGTGATCGCGCGACGGTCTTGTATGTTGAAGGGGGGCGGGCGCAGCGCGAATCAGAAAGCGACCGGCAAAACGTCAATGCTGTCTCTGCCGCAGGAGTTGCGCATGAAGCGTTCGATGCATCTGAAGAACTCGAACGCGCCGTGCGTGAAATCACCATCCAGCGTGACGAGGCCAAGGGCCCGGCGGACGACAGAGGAGATTATGAGCAGAGCATTGAAGCAAGTTTCAAATAAGGAGAAGCGTGTGACCACACAAGTTCAGGATTACGGCGCATCGTCGATCACCGTCCTTGAAGGACGCGATCATGTGCGTAAGCGTCCCGCCATGTATATTGGCGATACCCGCGAGACCGGGCTTCATCATCTGGTCTACGAGGTGGTCGACAATTCGATTGACGAAGCGCTCGCGGGCTTCTGTGATCGCGTCGAAGTTTTCATTCACCTCGATAATTCGATTACGGTTATTGACAACGGGCGCGGCATTCCGGTCGACATACACAAACAGGAGAAAGTCTCTGCCGCAGAGGTCGTGCTGACCAAGCTGAACGCCGGCGGCAAGTTCGACTCGAATGCGTATAAGGTATCCGGCGGTCTGCACGGCGTCGGCGTTTCGGTCGTCAACTTTCTGTCGGAATGGTTGCGGCTGGAAATCTGGCGCGACGGCAACACCTACGAGCAGGAATATGTTCGCGGCGTGCCGCAGAGCCGCTTGCAGCAAACCGGCAAGACGCGCCGCCGTGGCACGAAGGTATCCTTCAGACCGGATACGGAGATCTTCACAGCCACGGAATTCAACTTCGACACGCTGTCGCAGCGCCTGCGCGAGAAGGCGTTTTTGAATTCCGGCATCCGCATCACGATTGTTGACGAGCGTAGCGAGCCGCCCAAGGCGCATGATTTCTTTTATCGCGGCGGCATCGCCGAATTCGTCAAGCATTTGAACAAGAGTAAGACCGTGTTGCACGCCCAACCGATCCACTTCGCCAAAGAGAGCGGCGACAGCGATCCTGTGGGTATGGAAGTGGCGATTCAGTACAACGACAGCTACAACGAAATCGTCCACTCGTTCGCCAACAACATCAACACGGTCGATGGCGGCACGCACCTGACAGGCTTTCGCGCGGCGCTGACGCGGACGATCAACAACTATGCGAAGTCGGCTGGCCTGTTCAAGAAGGATGACGAAAAGCTGGCGCCCGAAGATGTCCGCGAGGGCCTCGTCGCGGTTATCAGCGTCAAGCTGCCGCAGCCGCAGTTTGAAGGACAAACCAAAGGCAAGCTGAATTCGGACGTCAAGGGACAGGTCGAAGCCTACGTCAACGAAAATCTCGGACGCTACTTTGAAGAGAACCCGACGGTGGCGCGCAAGATCATCGCCAAAGCCATTGAAGCGGCGCGCGCCCGCGAGGCGGCCCGCAAAGCCCGCGACCTGACGCGACGCAAAGGCGCGCTCGACAGCGCCGCGCTGCCCGGCAAGCTGGCCGATTGCTCCGAGAAAGACCCTGCCTTGTGCGAACTGTTCATCGTCGAAGGCGACAGCGCCGGCGGCAGCGCCAAACAAGGACGCGACCGTCGGACGCAGGCGATTCTGCCGCTCAAGGGCAAAATCCTCAACGTCGAGAAGGCGCGCTATGACAAGATGCTGTCGCATTCGGAGATTCGCACGATGATCACGGCCCTGGGCACAGGCATCGGCAAAAACGACTTCGATCTGGCGAAGCTGCGCTATGACCGCATCATTCTACTGTGCGACGCCGACGTTGACGGCTCGCACATTCGCACGCTGCTGCTGACCTTCTTCTACCGGCAGATGCCCGAATTGATTGATCGCGGTCACGTCTACATCGCGCAGCCGCCGCTGTTCAAGATCAAGAAGGGGCGCAACGAGCAGTACCTACGCGACGAGCGCGAACTGCAAAAGTTCCTGATGCGCAAGGCGACCGAAAACGTCACCGTCACCGTGAAGGCGACGGGCGCGCAACTGAGAGGCGCGGAACTGCGCAAGGCGCTTGAAAAGCTTTCAGACCTGGTTGGCTATCTTGACAAGCTCGAACGGCGGCTGCACGACCGCAAGCTGGTGACCACCGTCATCGAAGCCTTCAGCGAAGTGATGGCTTCAAGAGAAGGCGGGCTGAAGTTGCACGAGGTTTTCCAGAAAGAGAAGCTCTTGCAGCGCGTCACGGCGGCGCTTGAAAAAGCGAGCTACGATACAGAACTGGGCACGGACGAAGAACACGGCACATACGAAATCATCGTGTTGCGGTCGCGCGGCAACGGGCGCATCGTGATTGACTGGGAGTTGGCGACGCACGTCGAATTTCAAAAGGCCGTGCAGTTGTTCAGCGAGTTGCAGGCGTTCAGCCGCCCGCCCTTCGTGATTGCCGAAAATGACACTCAGGTCAGCGTCGATTCGCGTGTGGCGCTGCTGGAGCACATCATGACGGCGGCGAAGAAGGACATCTCGATTCAGCGCTACAAAGGGCTGGGCGAGATGAACCCTGAGCAGTTGTGGGAAACGACGCTGCGGCCCGATACGCGGACAATTTTGAACGTGCAGGTGAACGATGCGGTCGAGACCGACGAGATGTTCACCGTCCTGATGGGCGATGCGGTCGAACCGCGCCGCCGCTTCATCGAAGACAACGCGCTGGATGTGAAGAACCTCGACATCTAATCAACGCGGCATGTCTGCTGCTGAAAACTTGAAGGCTGAGGCGCTGTCCTCAGCCTTTTTCTTTTCGGAAGCCATGAAAGCTTTGATCTAAATCAGACCGCATGAGAAGGAGACGGCGGCAGCATTTGGAGTGCTTTGACTTGTCGCCGCTTTTAGGCTTGGCGAGGAGGCCAAGCGGTGACAACTCACCGCACTCCATATAAGCGAGTCTGCCTTTCCCTTGCCCTCTGATCTAGCGCAGGTAAGCTTCCTCGGTGCGAATGCGGTGATCACGTGTGCGAATCTCAGCACGGACTTGCCGAGCAATTGAGGCATAGTGAATACTCAGAAAACGAGATATAATCCGCAATGCTTAAAAAGAAGATGAATGGCTTCAGCCAGATAGTCGGGCGCGGGCCAGGTTATATGTCATAAAAGACGTATAACACCACGTCTGATTTACGAGGCCCATTAGTAGTTGGGCCGCTAAGCGACATATTATCCCCGCACTGGTTTCATTCATTGCCTGCTGAAGGGGAAATATGGTATAAGCCTCCGAACGAAGTTAGATATCATTGAAGATATTTAATCCCTTTCTGTGTCGGGATTATGTTCATGTTGAAGACTGAAAACTAATATGCAAGGTCAAGATTATCAACTCGTCCCTAATGAGATTATCAATGCTTGGATTAGAGGAGAATATTATAGTGGTGATCTTCCTTCCATTCCTTATCAATATATCGGTATTAGCCTGGCCCTTCGAGGCTGGTATATTTATGAGGCCAAGGT
>JBBWZK010000134.1:0-4523 GCA_039648975.1 Blastocatellia bacterium | reverse complement strand
GTTCTCTTCATCGGAGTGCTCAGGATCAGGGATGATCAGCGCCACATCGTCATCAAACACGGTTACGGCTTCAAGAAAAGCGACTCCATGCTTGCGTTCATTGGCATCCGCTTTCTCTTCATCCCATTCAAACCTCATTAGTAGATTATAGGTATAGGTGCGTATAACTCAATAAGGTCTGTGCATGATTATTTCCGTAATACCAGGCTCAAGCATGGCGGTTCGGTTTGCGGTGAATACACTTATCGTTTCGGCACGATCTGCACGCGGGCTTCGACTTCGCTCGCTTCAAAGTAACGCGTATTTTTTGAGTTGTTGCTGAACAGGTGCATCATTAAGCCCTGCTCGTCAACGATACTGGCAGTCTGCCCTTCAATGATAATGTAGACTCTACCGTTCGCGGCGGGCTTGCGAGATTTGGCGACGGCCTTGCGGCGCGGCGCGGCACGCTCGCTTGTCGGCCTGGCAGCAATTTCAGGCTTGCCGCTGACGGCGGGCGTATTTTGAGGCGGCGCGGCGGGGCGTTCGATGCCAATCGCATTCGCCTTCGCTAAGGGTTTGGCTCTTCTAGGCATTTTACTTCTCTTCCTTGATCGGCTTTCGCCAAGCTTGCGCGGCGAGGCTTCGGCCAGGCGCAGGCTGGCGGCGCGGCGCGGCGCGGTGTCCGCGGTCATGTGCAGGGCGACGGTCTGATGGTCTGCACGTTGACGATTCGCCGGAAGCCTGGACCGGCGCACAGTAGGTCGTTTTGTAGTCGCCTTTACTTTTACGCTGGCGGCTGACTTGCGCGCTTTGACCGTTCGGCGCGTCGCCTTTTCCGCCTGGCTACGCACTTCGGCAGCAGCAAGCCCTGGCTTGGCATTCGTCGCGGGCCGCGCGCTGACGGCGAGTTTGCGGCGCGGCTTTGCTTCAACAGCAGAGGGCAAAGCCATCTCCAGAGGCTTGCGTGGCGGGCGACCCGCTTTATCGTCAAACTTCACGCCGCGCTTGAGAATCTGCACCATGACGGGGCTGCGCCCGCGCTCGCTCAAATAGCGGTTTATATCACTTTCAGCCGCCGGCGCTTTGTCTATCAGCTCGTTGCGCAGATCATCACAGCGCATCGTGTAACGACAGTTGGCAAAGCAGGCCAGCAGATTTTTCATGCAGCCGTAGCGTTTGCACTCTGTGTTGATGGTTGAGGCCGCCATGTGCTGGAATCCGAGATCGTCCCGGAGCGGAGGGTTTAAGTCCGCTCCGGGAATGTGGCACGAAGAAACCCCGATCGCTCGTGCCGCAAAATGAAACTGCTGCGCGTCGGTCAGGCGCTCAGGCGAATGTTGCGCAGGTGATCGATCAATGCGCTGGCGGCGTTGCGGCTCAACTGTTCCGGCTCACATTGAAACAGGGCAAGCGATTCAAGCTGCGCGTCGAGTTGCTTGGCCTTGGCAATGGCATAAATCGCCGAGAGTTGTTTATCTGTGACCGGGTCGTCGCTCTTGTCTTGCTTCTCGGCAGCGGCGCTTGCCCATCGCTTTTTCGCCGCGCCGCGATACAGCGACCGCGCCAGGCCAAACTTGACCGCCGCGCGTTTCAAGGCATCGTGCTCGGCTCCCTTGATGCCGCGTTCGTCGAGCGCCGAATCGACACCGATGCCGCAGCGCGTGATGCCCTTGATCGTAATCGCCGCCGTCACCGCCACCAGATCGCCGATCACCGCGATGTCGCGCACCTCGTGCGACCAGTCAGGGCAAACGTCATCGAGAATACCTGCCGCCGTGTGCCAGTCTATGTAATCAATCATGCGCTCCTGGCCAGAGGCATCGCGCCAGCCAACGCGCTGCCGTATGGCCGCTTCAGGCAATGGCTGCGACAGCACGGAAAGAATGGTCTCAATCCCTTGCGCTCGCTCGCTTGCTGTACTCATCTCGCCCTCCACCGTTATACTTCGTTCACGCTCACCGTCAATATAGCATATAAGAAATTTTGTTTCAAGTATGAAACGATAGTTTCTCTCATGGCCCGGAAGAGGGGTTGAAACTTTGGACGCCGGGCGATAAATTGTGTAAAATGACTAGGATTTAGCGTGGAGAGCGGCGAGGGCGAGCAACGCGAAAGGCGAGCCGGTTAATAAAGTGTTGCCAATAAATGGGCTGCGAGAATCCGCAGCAGGCACGGGCGCGTAGAAAGACAGCGAGGGAGAAAACATTGGGGTTCCCCCAAGATTCTGTTGGCGTAGGTCATCACGATCAGGATTTAGTGGCGCTCATTGGGCGAGTCGCTAGCGGCGAGCAGTCTGCCGTGACGGCGGTCTATGAGGCGACGAATCGGCTGGTGTTTGGGCTGATCCTACGCATTGTTGTAGATCGCGCTACTGCCGAAGAGGTCATGCTTGACGTCTATACACAGGTGTGGCGACAAGCGGCGACCTACGATAAGAGCCGTGGTGTGCCGCTGGCCTGGATTATGACCATCGCGCGCAGCCGTGCGATTGATCGTTTTCGAGCCGGCAAACAGGATCAGCAGAAGAAGGAGCCTTTGGAGGCTATCGGCGAGGTTCGTGCGACCGGCATCAGCCCGGAAGAAGCTTCGGTCTATTCCGAACGGCAACGGCTGGTGCGCACGGCATTGAACGAATTGTCTCCGGAACAGCGCGAGGTGATTGAGTTAGCCTATTATTCAGGCTTGAGCCATAGCGAGATCGCCCTGAAACTCGGCCAGCCGCTCGGCACTGTCAAAACGCGCACGCGGCTCGGCATGATTAAGCTGCGCGATATGCTCAGACCGATTTTAGGAGGTCAACTGTGAAGCACGCAGCATTAGCTGATGAGGTCATCGAACGCACAGCGCTTTATGCGCTGGGGGCGTTGACGCAAATCGAAGCGCGGGCGTTTGAAGATCATCTCGCCGACGGCTGTGATGTTTGCCAGAGCGAACTCGATGAATATCAGTTGACCGTCGAAGCGCTGGCCACAGCGGCAGCGGACATTGAGCCGCCGCCAGCCGTTCGCAATCATCTGCTTGAAAGCATCGGCGATACGCCAACTGCCGGCGAACCCGTAGATGCCACGGCAAGCGCGCCGCCGCTTCCCGATGCTCGCCCATTTGTGTCGCTGCGCGATGGCGATGAGGGCTGGGAACGTTGGGATGAAGGGATTCTCTTCAAGCCGCTTTTCACAGACGAAACCAGCGGCATGATGACTTCGCTGGTACGCATGTCGCCGGGAACAGGATTGCCGCGCCACCAGCACCTCGGCGTCGAGCAGTTCCTGATCATCGAGGGTGACTGCATCGTGCATGGCGAACGGTTAGGCCCAGGGGATTACCACCGCGCCCTGAGCGGCAGCGTTCACGAGACGACTTATACAGAAAACGGCACGACGTTTTTACTGGTTGCGCCAAAAGAATATCGAATTCTTGAATCAAGGTAAGCGAAACGGGCGGGAAGGAAGTTCAAAGTTGAAGCACGACGTTGCGACAGAAGACGGTCAGGAAACCGCAGCATTGTACGCGCTTGGCGCACTGAGCCAGCACGAAGCGCGCGCCTTCGAGATTCATTTGCGTCAGGGCTGCGATGTTTGCCAGCGCGAGTTGAACGAGTTCACCGGCGTCGTTGATGCGTTGAGCGCCGGCGCTTCGGAGGTTGCGCCGCCCACTTACCTGCGCGACCTGCTCAACGCCAGAATCGAAAAGGAAGCGAGCTTACATTCAACTGCCCGGTCACCCGAAGCGCAGGTTTATCATTTCCCGGAAAGAGCGCCGAAGACTGCGCCGCTCGAATTACGCAGCACGCTTTGGACAGGATGGCTCCCCTGGGCCGTCGCTGCTTGTTTGTTGATCGCCTTCGCCTACACCTTCATCAGTTGGCGAACGGATCATCGCCAGTTGCAGGCGGTTGCCAATCAGAATGCGGATACGCAGCAACAGATCGCTCAACTGCACGAGCAACTAGCCTATGCGGACGTGCGGGCTAACGAGTTGGAGCAAATCAACCTGGTGCTGGGTTCGTCACAACGGTCGGTCATTGCGATGGCGGGATTGGAAGCCGCGCCGAACGCTTCAGGGAACATCTACTGGGATCACCAAAAGAATCGCTGGGTGGTGACGGCCAACCTGCCGCCTGCGCCCGCCGGCAAAGTCTATCAATTATGGATGGTGACGCCGGATGCGAAGATCAGCGCAGGCTTGATCGCTCCCGACCCGCGCGGTCATGGGTTTGTCGTCGTTGATGTGCCGCCAAGCATCAGTCAGATTCAAGCCGCCGCCATCACGCTTGAGCCGCTAGGCGGTTCGCCGCAGCCGACCATGCCCATCTATGTCCTGGGCAAAGCCTCTGTGTAATCACAAATACCTATATGGAGAGCGGCGACAGGTCGCCGCTCTCCATAAGCTCGCCGTCCAATAGCTCGGAGTGCGATGGGATGTAGGGCAAGCGGTGCAATTTGGAGTGCGTTGACTGGTCCCCGCTTTGCGTCTTGGCAAAGGCCAAAAGCGGCGAGCAGTCGCCGCACTCCAAAACAGGCCGCTTCTCCTATGCCCTACAC
>JBBWZK010000076.1:0-7016 GCA_039648975.1 Blastocatellia bacterium | reverse complement strand
GTCGTCAGTGCCGAAGCTTGGTTGCCTGCGGCAGGAGACGCCGCAGCAGAACAGGCTCCAGGAGCCGATTGAGCGGCTGCGGGCGTCAGATTGCCACCCTCCTGGTAATTCCAGGTTGAGTTGTCGTAAATCTGTGTGCCGGCGTCGAAGCCTGAATAGAGTCCGTCTTCCGGCAGCTTGAAGCCTTCTTTGATGATGAAGGCGGCGTTGGTGTAGTTTTTGACGTAATCCCAGGCGATGCGATTGTTGTTGATCGCGTAGTTGATTAAGCCGCCGAGAAAAGCGATGTCGCTGCCGGCGCGAATTTGCAAGAAGAGATCGGCGACCGCCGCCGTGCGCGTGAAGCGCGGGTCGACGACAATCATCTTGGCATTGCGTATTCGCTTTGCTTCGACGGGCCACTTGAATCCGCAAGGGTGATTCTCGGCAGGGTTGCCGCCCATGATCAACATCATGTCGGTGTTCTTGATGTCGATCCAGCCGTTGGTCATTGCGCCGCGTCCGAATGTGGGTCCCAAACTTGAGACCGTCGGGCCATGTCAAACACGGGCCTGCGTTTCAAAGTAGACTATCCCCATGCTGCGCATCGCTTTGACGGCGAGATAATTCAATTCGTTGGTATCGGTGCAGCCGCCGGCCCACGAAATCCCTTCGCAGCGATTGACCGTGTGCCCTTGTGCGTCTTTTTCGATGAACGTTTGGTCGCGCGTCTTCTTGATCAGTCGGGCGATTTCATCGATGGCATCATCCCAGGAGATGTCTTGCCAATCGGTTGCTCCCGGACGCCGCACCTGCGGCTTCATTAAGCGCCGCTCGTTGAGAATGTCTTGCTCAAGCGACGCTCCCTTTGGGCAAAGCGTGCCACGATTGATTGGGTGATCCGGATCACCTTCGACGTGAACTACCTGTGGCGTAGCGTTCTTGGCCTTGTCGCTGAGCGTGTGAATGATGACGCCGCAACTGACCGAACAGTAAGGGCAGGTCGAGCGCGTCTCAGAGGTGCGCTCGATTTTCAGCGCCTGTGTCTGCGCGTAGACCGGCGCGAGATCGAAGCCGAAGGCCGATAGCCCCGTGCCTCCGACGAGCGTGGCTTTGATGAAAGTTCTCCTTGAGACTTCCATAAGTTCCTCCCTTGATTGAAGGCTGCGTGAATGTGAAGCCGAGTTGCGGTGAGCGCGCGGGCGCTAACCAATGGCTTGCTTTGCGAGAGACGAAGGGACGAGTGCGCAGGCAATAAAACCGGCAGGTTGAGATTTGGATTTGCGGCTGTATGCTGCACCGCTGTGCTCTCCATGATTAGGGAAGCGTCCAAATCCCCGAAAACTTTAGTGATTCGAGATATACACCCGGCGATGGCGATTGTCAACGTAGCGGCGGTTAAGGAGCAATCATAAGCCGACGAGGTTCAGTTCTATCTTTGTATAGCCACGCTCGCGCGCCCATAGATCGAGCGGCGCGGCAGCGATTTCATCAACCAGCGGCGCGGCAAGGCCGAGTCGTGTCAGATCAATGCCTTTGATGTAGTGGCCGCAGGTGTCACAGGCTTCAACGCGTAGGTGATCGTATTCAGGCGTGTGGAAATAGGCGAGCTTGGCCGGGCGCTCTTCGCCGCAGTTGGCGCAGACCACACGCCGGAACGGCCACAGGGTCAGGCAGGTTGCGCAAAGCAGATTGCGGCCTCCGGCTTCTGAAGTAGGCTCTTGCGTTTTGAGCACCGAGAGTTGCGGTTTGCCTGTGCAGAACGGGCAGCGGCGCTCGCCGGCTTCGAGCATTCGATCCGCAGGCTGCGCGCCAATCTCAGCAAGCCGGTAAGCGTAAGGTTGCAAGAATGCTTTAGCGAAAAACTGTGTATCGCTCGGCGTCGTCCAGTATCCGATGAGCATCTCGTCTATCTCGCCCTGGCTCGCTTGCTTCAGATGATGAGCCTGTTCGGCAAGCGCCGCCGGGCCGCTCTTCTCGACGACTTCAAGCAGCACAGGCAGCCCTAATCGCAGGATGTCTAAATCCGCAACAAGCATGCCGGTTGGCCGCCAGCCCTGGCGATTGCGTAGGTTCTCATAGATCTGTTTTTGCGCGCCGAGCAGTTTTGCATAGAAGTCCAGCAACTCGGCGGCCTCACTGTGTTTCGAGGTTAGCTCCTGGGCGCGATCTATGAAGCTTTGCCAGGGGTCTTTCATATCGAGCAGGTTTTCTGCAAAAGCGAGTATCGTGCGGCCTCGCAACTCTGTCAAGCAGACACTCCGCCAACGCAGGGTTGTTGCAAAGTCGGTTCAGCGACACATCTTCAAAGAGCAACCGGAAAGGTCTTTTCTCTTTTCTTGTCAAGCGACTTTGCAATCACCCTGGCAACCGCACTGAGAAGTAGACCAAGTCTATCTACTAGACTATGTAACTGGGGATAAAGCGAAGCCTTTTAATTATGCTCTGACCACATTCTCGCCATATATTCCTCCATGTCCTCCTCTGCACCAATCATTTCTTTATATTTCCATCGAAGATAAAACGTTGTGAATAGTAAATAAGGTGCAAGAAAATATCTCATAGTACGCCAATCGTCTTTACCAAATCTAGCCTCTAAAATCATCCACAACACTTTATACGTACTTGAGAATCGAGCAGGAATAAGACGCTCTCCATTTTGAAATCTGAGACTTAGCTCCGTAAACTTATTGAGCGCCCGAAGCTTTGAATCACCTGATTTTTCAAACACCTCAGTAACAAATCTGGCATGTTCGATGCTGCCTTGGGGACTGGATAATAATCTAGCAAGTTTTGTCCTAAGAGATAGAGCCTCTATTTCTTGATCCCTATTCTCAGCACTTGAAATGAAGGTATGCCGGACTCCTGCTGCTCGTACTACATCAGGATGAAAACAAATCATTCGACTTTTCTTTATTTGGCGCAAATAATCCCGCAACTTTTGGCGGAATTCCTTCCCCCCTCCGTTCATTGGGAGGTATATTGATGCACTGTTCTTCGCATAATTAATAGAACTTCTCTTCTTTCTATCTCTCAGGTGAATAGCAAATGGCCGCATCTGTATTGAGGCAATTTTGTGATCTTCTCCGAAGATAATCTTTAAATATGCATTGGATGCAGTTCTTAGAAATTGGGCAGAATAAAATCGTTCCGAAAGGGTTGCAGAACTGGGTTGGTGCTCCATAATAATGTGAATATCTGCAATTTCCAGTATCAGATTCATCCGTGTTAACCAAAAATCGGGAGAATCACTGTTTTCACCAGCATAGCGGCATTCCACCACAATAGCATTTTCCATTAAGACAGGTAGGACATCTTCTTTGTACAGTTTTTCTACGGGCACTATATTAAATCGCCTTGAAACTGCAATAATCCAATCCACGTCCGGTGAATATGGATGAGAAACATCATTGATGGATTGTAAGTTTAATCGACGTTTCGCTCGATATAGAAAGCCAAAAAATAGCGCCCAGAATAAGGTGCCCAGAATACTATAGAGCGTGCTTTTCCAGCCAATTAAAATAGCTAATATAGGGCCAACAGTTGGCAGCAAGGCGATCACACAACCAGTTAGCGGTGCTACGATTCCTCCATAGCCCAAAGCAAGTTCGTACATTATTTTTCTAATCAAAGACGCGGAGGTAAATAGTAATACAATTTGGGGGAGTACGTTGAACAGCCAATTCGTCGGCCATTCAGAATGAAGAAATAGCAGAAGTACTACCAAAAAGACCCCGATAGCGATTGAATTCCAAGAGCCTTGGCGTTGCTGACGCATAGCATTCATCGACATTGTCTCCCTATTCTATTTCGGTCAGCGGCATTAAGAGAAATTTCTCATTTTCTTAGAGGAACCCGCGCTGCGCAGGATAATACAAATTCCATTACAGAGCAAACTAGGCACCCATTATGCAGGGCTATTGCAAAGGCGACTTTGGTGGCGTTGAGCCAAGTTTGCCCCCGATCGAGAAAAAGCAATGTGCGATTTTCTCGGGCTTTTCTCAATTTTCATTTTCGGCTCGACTGCTCAATGCCCTTTGTTTTCACCTGTCAAGCGACTTTGCAACAGCCCTGTCTGCCAACGCCGGGTTCTAAATAACGGGTTACCCATAGTTCATGTTGAGCTTGGATATCCCGCAGAAACGAGGGCGTCGTTATGCCTCTTGCTTTTATCAAATCAAGGAGCGTATGGTTCATCTATTATGGATTGGTCTTCATGTCCTGTGGTTGAGCGCGACCCGGAAAAAGTCAGCGGTTCGTTGGTCTTTCGTGACACGCGCGTCCCTGTGGTCGCACTATTTGAGAACCTTGAAGGCGGAGCCTCGATTGATGATTTCTTATTGTGGTTTCCCGGTGTGACGAGAGAACAGGTGGAGGCTGTCCTTGAATATACCATTCAAAGTCTTAAAGGCGACCTTCAGGCGGCTTAGTGATGAAGCTATTGTTTGACTAGGGAACGCCCGCTCTTTAGAGATGCTTTCACAACCTTAAGCGAGGCAGTGCATGATCAAAGTCAGCATACTGTATCCCAACCAGCCGGGTGGCCGGTTCGATCTGGACTACTATCTCAATCAACATATGCCGATGACGATGGCGAAGCTCAGTGACGCGCTCAGAGGCGTCTCGGTCGAGCATGGCTTGAACGGCGGATTGCCTGATTCGCCGCCGCCGTACATTGTCATGTGTCATCTGCTCTTCGATTCGGTCGAAGCATTTCAATCGGCGTTCGCGCCTCACGCCGAAGCGCTTCAAGGCGACATCCCCAATTACACGGATGTTGAACCCGGCTTTCAGATCAGCGAAATCAAGCTCTCTCAGTAATCGCCGCCGCGCGCAGAACAACAAAGGACTGAAACAGCCGCTTGCCGGGCGTCGTATGTCTGTGAAAATAAAAACTTGAGGGGAATCTCAATGAAGTTGATTTTGGGGCTGTTGATTGTCATGCAGAGTCTGGCAACGCCGTTCGGCAGCGTTGATGCGCAATCTTCTTCTTCATCCGCGCCGCCACAGACTGCGGCGGCGGAACACGCGCGCACCGTAAAGGGTCGGGTCTTGACTTCGACGGCGATGCCTGCGCTGCGTCTCGAATTCAACAAAGAATTCAAGTATATCGGCAACCAGGACTTCATCCTCTACGACGTAGCGCGCGCCGAACAGCACTTCTTTGTTGACGCGGATAAAGAGGGCCGAATCAAACGATTGTACTGGGTGCAGTTCGAAGGCTACTTGCCCGGCAATACGCACACCTACCGCTATAAGCCGGAGAAGACGGTAACGATTGGCGGGCTGGATTTCGTCGCCGATGCGGCGGCCAGAAATATGAAAATCAATCTGAGCCGCCCGGACTCGGACGGCGCTCGCGCCCGCGCTTTTCTGGAGAGCAAAGGCTATCGCATGGCCAGCGATGACGTGCTCTGGCAGCGCCTCGTTCATCTGGTTGATGAAGCAAAACGCAACGAATTGATGATCATCTACCTGGAAGACTTGAGCGCCATGGGAAAGAATGCAAGCGATTAGTGGCAGGGCGGGCGGGCCGCTTCGCAGTGGGATGACGTAGCGAAGCAGCTTCTCGACCGCGCCGTCAAAAATATGAAAGTCCTGCGCTGAGTCGGCAATCAGCGCCACCTTTTCAGATATAGTGTCACTCACTCGGCGGTGATCATCAGATGTGCCCACATGCTTCAGCCGCTATATGGAGGAGATCATGAACCCAATATTTTCCCGACTGCTCATCTTTATTCTGGTTGTCTCGCAAGTTGCATTCGGACAGTCTCCCGCTCAGTCGCGCATTCAACGCGTTGAACAAGGACTGTTGCCTGCGGTGCTGATCAAAGGCAAGCCCGGCTGGACGATCCAGGAGCGCCTGAAGCATTACCAGGTTCCGGGCCTCAGCATCGCGGTCATTAATGATTTCAAAGTCGAGTGGGCGAAAGCTTATGGCGTCAAAGACATTGAAACCAATGAACCGGTCACTCCCGAGACACGTTTTCAGGCCGCCTCCATCAGCAAGCCTGTGACGGCGATGATCGCCTTAAAGAAAGTGGCCGAAGGCAAGATCGCGCTGGATGAGAACATCAATAATAAGCTGACCTCATGGAAACTGCCCGATAATGAATTCACCGCCAAGAAAAAAGTCACGCTCGCCAATCTCTTGAGCCACACCGGCGGCCTGACCGTTCATGGATTTCCCGGCTACGAGGTCGGTAAAAAACTGCCGACGGTTCCCGAAGTGCTCGATGGCACAGGGCCTGCGAATACCGCCGCGGTTCGCGTTGACATGGAACCGGGCACGAAGTTCAGGTATTCGGGCGGCGGCACCACCATCACGCAGTTGGCCTTGATGGACATCGAGAAGAAGCCTTATCCGCAGATCGCTCAAGAAACCGTGCTGGGGCCGCTCGGCATGACGCATAGCACCTACAGCCAGCCGCTGCCTGACGATATCAGAAAGCAAGCGGCGTCGGGTCACAGGCAAGACGGCAAGCCTGTCGAAGGCAAGATTCATATCTATCCTGAGATGGCGCCAGCCGGTTTATGGACGACGCCCACAGACCTGGCCACGTTTGCCATCGAGGTGCAACTTTCGCTGGCCGGCAAATCCAATAAAGTGCTTTCCAAGGAGATGGCGGCCAAGATGGTCACGCCGTTTTTCGGAGACTTTGTCGGTATGGGCTTCTTTATAGAGAAACATGGCTCTGCCATCTACTTCGGCCACGGCGGCGCGAATGAAGGATTCCGATGCGGCTTGCTGGTCAATAGAGATAAAGGTTACGGCGTCGCCGTCATGGTGAATTCCGACAACGGCGAGATCATCAATGAAATCTTCCGCAGCGTCGCCCGCGAGTATCAATGGCAAGATTACCTGCCGCAGCCCGTCGCCATCGTTTCTCTGACGGCTGACAAAATGGCCGATTATGAGGGGCGTTTCCTGGTCAACCCCGATAGGGTTTTAACGATCACCAGAGGAGACGGGCGGCTATTGGTGCAGCCAACGCAGGATCAGGGATTTGAACTGCTGCCCATTTCCGAGAGCGAGT